>NZ_QTLM01000018.1:0-86666 GCF_003602695.1 Bacteroides sp. AM07-18 | reverse complement strand
ATTTCAAAGAACGACTATGATTTTTTAGTGGACACTAATGATACGACATAAAATCTGAATTGAATATACAAGCAATAACCCCATGTAGAATCTACATCTGTTCTTCCGAATTACTTCTACAAGAATTTGAAGAGAACAAAGAAAATCAACGAATAGCCCGCATTGCAGCCGAACAATTATTTTTTCAGTCGTATTCACGTTACTTGGATTTGTTCAGATTTACATCGGAAGAACGCTATCTCCAACTTCTTAAAAAATGTCCAGAAATCCTACAAATGGTACCCCTAAAAGAAATTGCGTCTTACTTGAAAATAACCTCTATTCACATGAGCCGCATCAGACACAAACAGAGTTTTGACAGCAAAGAATAAACATAGGTTTAGAAATTCAATCATTTAACAATATTCCAAGACAATATTGATTCTGTCAGGAAGTTCTCTTTTATTTTTGCCCTATCCTTTGGCTGATTCAGCGAAAGGCAGGAATGAAAGGAGTTAAACATAGAGTCCTATATATGAGAACAAGAAAAGTATTTAGAATGCCACTTGATAAAATTCTTTGTTTATCAGCCAATGCTATATTAACCATTATTGCACTATGGAGTATTGCATCAGTCTTTTTCGAAAACGCCACAATTGATTCTATAATAGCCCGTTTCAGCGTGGCTTCTGCCTGCATGGCCAACCTATTTTCAAAACATCGCCTTATCCGGATAATATTCCTCATTATGGCATTTGTACTGATAATTGTTGCAACCGCCCTCTATGTCCATAAAGCAAATAAGATGTAAAATACTCAGCAGTTATTCCGTCTCATTTTTCCTTTTCTTCCACAGCTGATAACTATTGATTATATTCTGCCACAGCACATACGATCCCGGACCGACGGAAGATAACGGATTAAGATAAGTATATGCCATCCAGATGGCAAGCACCGTATTCTTTTGCCCCAGCGCCTGCCCTCCACTGATGCGCTCACCATAATGACCGCCGATTCTCTTTCCCAAATAGAATTGTATACAGCAGGTTATCAGTCCCGCCAGGGCTATCAGCAGTTCAACAAATACCGGTGCATCACTATTGACCAATGAACGTACCGTCTGCCCTGAGACAATGGCAAGAGCTACCGCCCACAAATAGAAGGCTGCATCATGGAAACCCAACAGAAAATGATGCACCTTCGGCACAAACGCACGCAGAAACCATGCCAGCAAGAAAGGACAAAGCAGCAATGGAAAGACTTTACTCAGAATTTTCAGGAATGCAACAAAAAAAGTAATGTCAGCATGAGGCTCCACCAACGGGAAAACCAAAGGAACAGCCACAGCTGCCAGAAGATTGGACAACAACGTATAGGTCGTCAGGCTGGATGCGCTTCCACCCAGTTTACCGGTAATGACAGCCGCAGCGGTTGCAGTGGGACAAATGAGGCAGACCATTGCACCTTCAAACACTTCCCGGTAGACCTCCTCCATAGGGCAACACACCAACAATACCGCAACAATCAAGCAAGAAACCGTCTGGAACAGCAGTAACCATCCATGCCACGATTTGGGTTTCAGTTCATGCACCTCCACCTTGCAGAAAGTGAGCAGAAGTTGGGAAAAAATCAAAAGCGGAGTCAGGAAAGCCACTAACCCATTCACATAAGGTTTGGCAGGCGCCACAAAAGGAATGTCTGCAAAAAAGAAATATCCCAAAGTACCGGCAAGCATTGCCAAAGGCAACGTCCAGTTCTTTATAAAACGAACCAGCATACTTGATTTGCTATTTTAATTATCTGCCGCAAAGTTACGCATATTATCAATACATTGAGCCACTAATTACTCAAACACAGACATTAATTACACTAAAAATGAGAAGAAGAACAATAAAACTGAACATAATCCATTAGTTTTCTATAAATTTCCACTACATTTGCCAAGCGAAAAGGAAGCATTGTCTTTGCTACAATTATATGAAACTATACAGACGATACATATTATATATAAGTATATGCTTAGGGCTGCTTATCTCCCCCTTTTGCAGTGGCAGCGCTGAAGCGAAAGACTTTGTTGTCGTTATAGACCCCGGACACGGTGGACACGACCCGGGTGCAGTGGGAAAAATTTCCAAAGAGAAGAATATCAACCTGAATGTAGCACTCAAACTTGGCAAACAAATCAAGAAGAACTGCCCTGATGTAAAAGTTATC
Organism: Bacteroides sp. AM07-18; assembly: GCF_003602695.1. NCBI lineage: Bacteria > Pseudomonadati > Bacteroidota > Bacteroidia > Bacteroidales > Bacteroidaceae > Bacteroides > Bacteroides sp. AM07-18. The sequence goes on along the minus strand of NZ_QTLM01000018.1, from coordinate 84,473 downwards.
TATACGCGGGACCGGGACATATTCATCCCCCTGGACCGGCGCGCTGAAATTGCCAATAACGCCAAAGCTGATTTGTTCATCTCCATACATACCAATGCCCTGGCCAAAAACCGGACGGCCAAAGGAGCCTCCACCTGGACACTGGGTCTGGCAAAATCGGATGCCAATCTGGAAGTAGCCAAGCGCGAAAATGCCGTTATCCTCTACGAAAGCGACTACAAGACGCGGTATGCCGGCTTCAATCCCAACTCGGCAGAGTCCTACATCATCTTCGAATTCATGCAAGACAAATACATGTCACAGAGTGTGCACCTCGCCTCCCTCGTACAAAAGCATTTCCGCCAAACCTGCAAACGTACAGATCGGGGCGTGCACCAGGCAGGTTTTCTGGTATTGAAGGCCAGTGCCATGCCAAGCATACTGGTGGAACTCGGATTCATCTCCACACCGGAAGAGGAACGGTACCTGAACACTGAAGCAGGAACCACCTCACTTGCCAACGGTATCTTCCGCGCTTTCCTCACCTATAAGCGCGAGCAGGAAATCCGGTTGAACGGAAGCAGCAATACCATTCTTCCGGAGGATGTACCCGAGCCCGTTCAAGAAGAAGGCAACGCAGCTACAGCGACACCGGAAAAGAAAAATGCACCTCAAGCGGAGAGTAACCAAGCTGCCCAACGCCCGCAAAGGTCAGAAAATGCAGCCGTTTCCCAAACAGAACAGAGCGGCATCGTGTTTAAGATACAGATACTCACTTCTTCACGTCCTCTGGCCAAGAATGACAAAAGACTGAAAGGACTGAAAGACGTGGATTATTATAAAGAAGGCGGAATCTACAAATATACGTACGGCGCATCACCCGATTACAACAAGGTGCTGCGCAGCAAACGTAGCATTACGGACAAATTCAAGGACGCATTCATCATTGCGTTCAAGAATGGAGAAAAGATAAACGTCAACACAGCCATCAGCGAATTTAAAAAGAACAGAAATAAATAACAAAAGATACATCATGAAGTATATTACAAAAGAAGTTAGAATAGGAATAGCAGGCATAGCTGCACTTTGCATATTGGTATACGGCATCAACTACCTGAAAGGGATAAATATGTTCAAGCCCTCCAGCTATTTCTACGTGAAATTCCAGAATGTCAATGGGCTGACAAAATCCAGCCCGGTCTTTGCCGACGGCTTCCGCGTGGGTATTGTCCGCGACTTGTACTACGACTATACCCAACCGGGCAAAGTCGTTGCCGAAATAGATGTTGACCCAGAGCTGCGCATTCCCAAAGGAAGTACGGCAGAACTGGCAGCCGAAATGCTTGGCGGCGTAAAGATGAACCTGCTGCTTGCCAATAACCCACGGGAGAAATACCAGATTGGAGACACAATCCCCGGCGTGCTGAACAACGGAATGATGGAAAAAGTTGCCACCATGATGCCGCAAGTAGAGAAGATGCTGCCCAAGCTGGATTCCATCCTCGCATCCTTAAATGTCATACTAGCCGACCCCGCCATCCCTGCAACCTTGCATAACGTACAAGATTTAACAGCAAGTATGGCCGTCACAAGCCGCCAGTTGCAAACTCTAATGAAGGATGATATTCCACAACTGACCGGCAAGCTCAATACCATTGGAGACAACTTTGCACTCATTTCCAACAACTTAAAGGAGATAGATTATGCTGCCGCCATGCAAAAGGTAGACGCAACTTTGAACAATGTAAAAATGATTACAGACAAATTGAACCAGAAAGACAATACCGTCGGACTTTTGCTAAACGACCCTTCTCTATATAATAATCTGAACGCCACCACTGCCAACGCAGCAAGTTTATTGGAAGACTTGAAATCGCATCCGAAACGATACGTCCATTTCTCCCTATTCGGCAAGAAAGATAAGTAAAAGATGGACGTTATATAGATTTTGTCTAAATAATAAGTCTATAAAGGAATTAAAAGGAAAGCCCTCATTTGCTCTATACAAGGAGCGAAAAAGGGCTTTTTCCTGCTCTGGGCACAGAAAGAAAACAAGAGACGCAAAGCTACATAAACCACTATATGACAAAGTATTAGATAAATGCAACACACCTTATATAAGGAGTATACTCATAGTAACCGATAAGTAGCTGAAAGTAAAGAGCTTATTACTTTCCCTAAAAACGCAAGAAAAAAAGGATTTGTTTTTCTCGAATAAGATTGCCAATTTTGCAATCGTAGAAGTTATGCTTAATTAATAAATGTATTTATAGCCGTTATGAGTGAAATAGATCATGTCGGGCTGTGGAACCGCTGTCTTGAAATCATCAGAGACAATGTTCCGGAGCAGACATACAAAACATGGTTTCTTCCCATCATACCTTTAAAATATGAAGACAAAACGCTGGTCGTACAAGTGCCCAGCCAGTTCTTCTATGAGTTTTTGGAGGACAAATTTGTTGATTTGTTGCGCAAGACTCTCTATAAGGTCATTGGTGAGGGAACTAAATTGATGTATAACGTAATGGTGGACAAGAGCTCGCGGAAAACCGTCGACCTGGAGTCTACACAGCGTACCATCATACCGCAAAAACAAGTGATGGACAAAAGGATTCCGCAGATTCCCGTCCCCGAACTTGACCCGCACCTTAATCCAGAATACAACTTTGAAACCTTCATCGAAGGTTACAGCAACAAGCTGTCGCGCAGCGTTGCAGAAGCTGTCGCTCTCAATCCGGCTAAAACAATCTTCAATCCGCTGTTCCTATACGGAGCATCAGGTGTAGGCAAAACCCATCTTGCCAATGCTATCGGAACCAAAATCAAGGAACTATACCCGGAGAAAAGGGTATTGTATGTATCTGCACACCTATTCCAAGTGCAATACACCGATTCCGTACGTAACAATACGACTAACGACTTCATCAACTTCTACCAGACCATTGATATTCTAATCATTGATGATATTCAGGAATTTGCCGGCGTGACCAAAACGCAGAATACATTCTTCCATATCTTCAACCATCTGCATCAGAACGGCAAGCAGCTCATCCTCACTTCCGACCGTGCACCGGTATTGCTGCAGGGCATGGAAGAGCGTCTGATTACACGTTTTAAATGGGGAATGGTGGCTGAGCTGGAGAAACCTACCGTAGAACTCCGCAAGAACATTCTGCGCAACAAGATACACCGTGACGGCCTGCAGTTCCCCCAGGAAGTGATTGACTATATTGCAGAGAACGTGGGCGACAGTGTACGTGACCTGGAGGGCATCGTCATTTCCATTATGGCGCATTCCACCATATACAATAAAGAAATAGACCTGGAACTGACGCAACGTATCGTCCGCAAGGTAGTGAACAGCGAAAGCAAGGCAGTGACTGTCGATGAAATCATCAACACCGTATGCAAGCACTTCGGATTGGAAACTGCCACCATCCACACAAAATCCAGAAAGCGGGAAGTGGTGCAAGCACGACAAATAGCCATGTATTTAGCCAAAAACCATACAGACTTCTCTACTGCAAAAATCGGTGCGCTAATTGGACATAAAGACCATGCCACCGTATTGCATGCATGTAAAACCATCAAAGAACTGAAAGAGGTGGACAAATCATTCCGTGCGGAAATCGACGAGATTCAAGCCGCACTGAAAAAAGGATAAGAATAAAGGATAAGGGATTAAATGCAGCTAAGTATGCATTAGCTTAACCCCTTATCCCTTATCCCTTATCCCTAATCCTTAATTTTCAAAATCCCTGCTTTTTCATTATCTTCCAAAGATTCTCCGACATTGCCTCACTGTCTTTCTTCGTATAACGCACATCTGTAAAGACCTGCGCCAGCGTTTCCTTATTGTTCTCCAAGATGAACTGCTTGTTCTCAGGAAGCGATTCTTTATAGGCATACAACCGGTCAATGTCCTGAGGAGTATAATCATGATAAACCTCTTCGTGTACAATGGCCTCCAGCGGCAAACGGTCCACTTGTTCCGGCTGTTCGGCAGGCCATCCCACTGTGACTGTCGTGATGGGAAACACCAATTCCGGTAACTCCAACGCTTCGACAATCATCTGAGGGTTGTAAGTGGTAGTTCCCAGATAGCAAATGCCCAACCCCTTCTCCTCGGCAGCCACACAAAAAGTCTGTGCCACCAGCAAGGTATCGACAGCCCCCGTCACAAACCACTCAAAGTTGTTGTATCCCGGCTCAGCCTTACGTTGCTCACACCACTTGCTGAAGCGGCGCAAATCTATGCAGAAAGTAAGCACTACCGGCGCCGTCCGAACCATCGGCTGATTGAAATGTGCAGGCGCCAGTTTGGCTTTACGCTCTGCATCACGCGTCACAATCACACTATAAACCTGCATGTTCCCGACTGTAGAAGCCCGGAAAGAGGTTTCAAGCAAATCATTTAACAAATCAGCAGAAATATCCTTCTGCTGGTATTTTCGGATTGTTCTCCTTTGTTTCAAGCTTTCCATTCTTTCTTTTTTTGCAAAGATAATGTAATCCACGAACAATTCATTCAAGAGTTCACACTTTTTTTATCATCATATATCCGGAATAAAATACATCTTTTCAACAAGAAATGAACAATTATTATCTCTACGAGCAGATAAAAGTAACCTTATGTTCGACTAAACCGAGAACCTTTCAGCCCAACAAGTTGTTAATAAATTCCATTTTGGAAAACTTATTCGTTTACTCAAATCATTAAAACATTATAAACCAATAAATTAATAGCAATCAATAGAAAACTATATATCGGTTAATAAAAACATTCATTTTAATTTTGCCAAGTTGAAAAACATTCATAGCTTTGCAAATACATTTGTTAACGATAAGTACAACTTCTACAACTTTACTTATTTGTAACTAATCCTAAGAGATACAACATTGTGGAAAAGAAAAATTATTCTTATGACGAAGCCTACGGAGAATCTTTAAAATACTTCCAAGGCGACGAGTTGGCTGCCAGAGTTTGGGTAAACAAATATGCAGTCAAAGATTCTTTCGGAAATATTTACGAAAAGTCTCCGGAAGACATGCATTGGCGGATAGCCAATGAGGTAGCCCGCATTGAGGCCAAGTACCCCAATCCATTAAGTTCAGAGGAACTTTTCGGCTTGCTCGACCACTTCAAGTACATTGTTCCGCAAGGAAGCCCGATGACCGGAATCGGGAACAACTATCAGGTAGCCTCTCTGTCCAACTGCTTTGTTATCGGTGTGGACGGCGAAGCGGATTCTTATGGTGCCATCTTCAAGATAGACGAAGAACAAGTACAGCTGATGAAACGCCGTGGCGGCGTGGGACACGACTTATCCCATATCCGTCCGAAAGGTTCACCGGTAAAGAACTCGGCACTGACCTCCACCGGCTTGGTTCCCTTCATGGAACGCTATTCAAACTCTACACGCGAAGTAGCTCAAGATGGACGCCGCGGCGCACTGATGCTCAGCGTATCCATCAAACACCCCGACTCGGAAGCCTTCATCGATGCCAAGATGACTGAGGGCAAAGTGACCGGAGCCAACGTTTCCGTAAAACTGACCGACGACTTCATGCAGGCCGCCATCGAAGGCAAACCATATACACAGCAATATCCGATTGACGCCACAGAGCCGGCATTTCAAAAAGACATTGACGCATCCGCATTATGGAAAAAGATTGTGCACAATGCATGGAAATCGGCAGAACCCGGTGTATTGTTCTGGGATACCATATTAAAGGAATCCGTGCCCGACTGCTATGCAGACCTGGGCTACCGTACCGTATCCACCAATCCATGCGGCGAAATTCCACTGTGCCCGTACGACTCCTGCCGTCTGCTCGCCATCAACCTTTACTCATACGTGGTCAATCCGTTCAAGCCGGACGCCTACTTTGACTTTGAGCTATTCAAGAAGCATGTAGCTTTGGCCCAACGCATCATGGACGATATCATCGACCTTGAACTGGAGAAGATAGAGCGCATCATGAGCAAGATAGATGCCGACCCCGAAAGTGAAGACGTGAAACATACAGAACGCGTTTTGTGGCAGAAGATTTACAAGAAAAGCGCCCAAGGCCGCCGTACCGGTGTAGGCATCACGGCAGAAGGCGACATGCTTGCCGCCCTGGGATTGCGTTATGGCACTGAAGAGGCAACCGAATTCTCGGAGCAAGTACACAAGACGGTGGCACTCAACGCCTATCGCTCCTCCATAGAAATGGCCAAAGAACGCGGCGCATTCGAGGTGTACGATACAGAACGCGAAAAGAACAACCCGTTCATCAACCGCCTGCGTGAAGCTGACCCGGAAATGTACGAGGAGATGAAGAAGTACGGACGCCGCAACATTGCCTGTCTGACCATCGCCCCGACCGGCACCACCAGCCTGATGACTCAAACCACCTCCGGTATCGAGCCCGTATTCCTGCCCGTGTACAAGCGCCGCCGCAAAGTGAATCCCAACGATACGAACGTCCATGTGGACTTCATCGACGAAACCGGAGATGCCTTTGAAGAATATATCGTGTTCCACCCCAAGTTTGTGACTTGGATGGAAGCACAAGGATACAACCCCGCCAAACGCTACACGCAGGAAGAAGTGGATGCCCTGGTAGAGAAATCACCTTATTATAAAGCAACCTCCAACGACGTGGACTGGCTGATGAAAGTCAAGATGCAGGGACGTATCCAAAAATGGGTGGACCACTCTATCAGCGTAACCATCAACCTGCCGAACGACGTAGACGAAGACCTCGTGAACCGTCTGTATGTAGAAGCATGGAAATCCGGCTGCAAGGGCTGTACGGTTTACCGCGACGGTTCGCGTTCCGGCGTGCTCATCTCTACCAAGAGCGACAAGAAGTCCGAGCTTCCCCCGTGCAAACCGCCTACAGTCGTTGAAACACGTCCCAGAATATTGGATGCAGACGTTGTCCGCTTCCAGAACAACAAGGAGAAATGGGTGGCATTCGTCGGCTTGCTGGACAATCATCCCTACGAAATATTCACCGGTGTGCTGGATGATGATGAAGGCATCATCCTGCCGAAGAATGTGGTGTCGGGCCACATCATCAAGAATGTGGATGAGCACGGAAACAAGCGTTACGACTTCCAGTTCGAGAACAAGCGCGGATACAAAGTCACCATCGAGGGGCTGTCCGAGAAGTTCAATAAAGAGTATTGGAACTATGCCAAGCTGATTTCCGGTGTATTGCGCTACCGCATGCCTATCGAGCAGGTCATCAAGCTGGTAGGTTCACTGCAACTGGACAGCGAAAACATCAACACCTGGAAGAACGGTGTGGAACGCGCCCTGAAGAAATACATCCAGGACGGCACGGAAGCCAAAGGCAAGAAATGCCCCAACTGCGGTAACGAAACACTGGTTTACCAAGAAGGTTGCCTCATCTGCAAGACGTGCGGAGCTTCCCGCTGTGGATAATCCCACGGCAAGCACAAACGTTTGCATAGGAATTTAAATGACTTAGATAACGGTAGCTGCATGATTATGAGGAATAATTTCTATACTTGCATAATCATTGCAGCTATTGCTACTTCTAAATCTAATATAATATGACACTAATATTCAATATCGAGTATCGCACCAGCTGGGGTGAAGAAGTCAGAGTCCTGGGTTCCATCCCGGAACTTGGCAACAACCAGCCCGACAAAGCCACCCCCCTGCACACTGTAGACGGCATTCACTGGACTGCGGAAGTGGATATCCAGATTCCCGGTAATGGAAGCGTCGAATACAGTTACCACATCTATCGAGATGGCAGAACCATACGGACAGAGTGGAACAGCCTGCCACGCATCCTGCACGTTGCAGACAATCCGAAGAAAGTTTACCGCATAGAAGATTGTTGGAAGAATCTGCCCGAGCAGCAGTATTTTTATACATCCGCTTTCACAGAATCCCTGCTGGCGCATCGCGAACGCAGTGCCGCCCCGAAAAGCTACAAAAAGGGGTTGCTGATAAAGGCGTACGCCCCCTGCATAGACAGCGACCATTGCCTGGCACTCTGCGGAAACCAGAAGGCGCTGGGTGACTGGAACCCGGACAAAGCTGCCCTTATGAGCGACATCGACTTCCCCGAATGGCAGGTAGAAGTGGATGCCGGTAAAATCAGCTTCCCGCTGGAGTATAAATTCGTCCTTTACAACAAGAAAGAGCGCCGTGCCGTGGCCTGGGAGAACAATCCCAACCGTTATATGGCCGACCCGCAGATAGCCGCCAACGAAACGCTGGCTGTCGGCGACCGTTATGTATACTTCAATCTTCCTGCATGGAAAGGTTCCGGAGTAGCCGTACCCGTATTCTCCCTGCGCTCCGAGAAAAGCTTCGGTGTAGGCGATTTCGGCGACTTGAAGCGCATGATTGACTGGGCAGTTGCCACCAATCAGAAGGCGGTGCAGATTCTGCCCATCAACGACACTACCATGACGCATACCTGGACAGACTCCTACCCTTACAGTAGCATCTCCATCTATGCCTTCCATCCCATGTACGCCGACTTGAAGCAGTTGGGCGGCTTGAAGGACAAGAAGGTGATGGCCGAATTCAACAAACGCCAGAAGGAACTGAATGCCCTGCCCACCGTGGACTACGAAGCTGTGAACAAGACAAAGTGGGAATACTTCCACCTCATCTTCAAGCAGGAAGGGGAAAAGGTGCTGGCATCGGATGCTTTCCGTAATTTCTACGAAGCCAATAAGGAATGGTTGCAGCCATATGCCGTCTTCAGCTACCTGCGTGATGCCTACAAGACCCCGAATTTCCACGAGTGGCCCAAGTATGCCACCTACGATGCCAAAGAGATAGAGACATTGTGCCGGCCGGACTCTGCCGACTATCCGCATATTGCCATCTACTACTACATCCAGTTCAATCTGCACCTGCAACTGCTTGCCGCCACCGAGCATGCGCGCGCCAACGGCGTAGTGCTGAAAGGCGACATCCCCATCGGCATCAGCCGCAACAGTGTGGAAGCCTGGAAGGAACCCCACTACTTCAACCTGAACGGCCAAGCCGGTGCACCGCCCGACGACTTCTCCGTGAACGGACAGAACTGGGGCCTCCCCACCTACAACTGGGATGTCATGGAAAAAGACGGTTATGCCTGGTGGATGAAACGTTTCCACAAAATGGCAGAATACTTCGATGCCTACCGCATAGACCACATCCTCGGCTTCTTCCGCATTTGGGAGATACCAATGCACGCCGTACACGGGCTGTTGGGACAATTCGTCCCCGCCCTGCCCATGACGCGCGAGGAGATAGAAAGCTACGGGCTGGCATTCCGCGAAGACTTCTTCCTGAAGCCCTATATCCATGAGTACTTCCTCGGACAAATCTTCGGCCCGCATACAGACTATGTGAAACAGACCTTCATAGAGCCGACAGACACGTGGGAGATTTACCGCATGCGTCCCGAGTTCGACACCCAGCGCAAGGTGGAAGCCTACTTTGCCGGAAAAACGGACGATGACAGCATCTGGATTCGTGACGGGCTTTACGCCCTTATCAGCGATGTGCTGTTCGTGCCCGACCGCAACAATCCGCACGAATACCATCCGCGCATCGGCGTGCAGCACGACTACATCTACCGCGCACTGAACGATTGGGAAAAGGCTGCCTTCAACCGGCTGTATGACCAGTACTACTATCACCGCCACAACGACTTCTGGGGACAGCAAGCCATGAAGAAACTGCCGCAACTGACACAGTCCACGCGCATGCTGGTATGCGGTGAGGACTTAGGCATGATTCCCGATTGCGTGGCATGGGTGATGAACGACCTGCGTATCCTTTCCCTGGAGATACAACGTATGCCGAAAGACCCGAAACAAGAATTCGGCCACACAGACTGGTATCCATACCGTTCGGTCTGCACCATCTCCACGCACGACATGTCTACCCTGCGCGGCTGGTGGGAAGAAGACTTCCAACAGACGCAGCGTTACTACAACACCATGCTCGGGCACTACGGTGCCGCACCGGCAACGGCCACGCCGGAGCTCTGCGAAGAAGTGGTTCGCAATCACCTCCATAGCAACTCCATCCTCTGCATCCTCTCCCTGCAAGACTGGATGTCCATGGACGGCAAATGGCGCAACCCGAACGTGCAGGAAGAACGCATCAATATTCCTGCCAACCCGCGGCACTACTGGCGCTGGCGCATGCACCTGACACTGGAACAACTGATGAAGGCAGAAAGCTTGAACGAGAAAATAAGGTGCATGATAGAAAGCACCGGAAGATAAGAAAGGATTCTTAGCAAAGTATTATTTTAGGCACGGATTACATGGACAATCACGGATAATATTGAAAGCAACCGTGATAACCCGTATAATTCCGTGCCTAAAATAGTTCGATAAGTTTATTCCGACCCTCACATAATTGTATTCTATAAAAAACAATTTCGCGCTATTTTTATATTTTACAGAATACAATCCACAGCCTGAATCGTAATAACCGGATACTGATTTGCCCGTACCACAAAATATCAGTAAGTTTGCAGAAAACAATCTACAAGTAATGACCAGTTATATTTTCCTTGACACGCTTCGCTTCTTCGCCCATCACGGCGTGGGCGAACAAGAAACCGTGGTAGGCAATGAGTTTACCGTCAGCCTGCGCCTGCAAGTTGATATCCGGCGTGCGGCAGAAACGGACGACGTAGCCGACACCGTGAGCTATGCCGATGTACATACAGCTGTGAAGGCAGAGATGGACATTCCTTCCAAACTATTGGAACATGTATGCGGGCGAATTATAAACCGATTGTTCCGCGACTTCCCACAGATAGAGGAAATAACCCTCAAGCTGGCAAAGCGCAATCCACCGATGGGCGCGGATATAGAGGCTGCAGGAGTGGAAATATGCCAACGCCGCGGAGAATGACAGATTGCCGAATCACCCCATTCACTATTGATACACAGGCACTTCCCACTGCAAAGACACTGCATGCTTTTTGCAGTGGCGCTGCAAACGGTTTGCAGTAACACTGCACATATATTTGCAGTAGTACTGCAACAGCTTTGCAGTAACGCTGCAACAGATATGCAGTAGCACTGCAAAATGTATACAGAAGTTCTGCAGTGAGCATGCAGCAACTTTTCTGCCGTAGAATACAACCATTGATACCAATATTCCGTACCTTTGCCCCATCATCAACAAAAAGTCAATGAGAAACGCTATACAACGACTGGCATTACTCCCCATCGTCGCTCTCTTCCTGCTACCGGCCGCTTGCTATCAAATACAGCTCCGAGTTTCATTGAAGAAATGCCCTCTACCTGCCCACCCCTTACGACTTTACAAACCCATACAACTATGCAGACTTCAGAAGGAATGAACTATTGAAAATAAACCTCACAGAGTTCCGCTTCCCCTACCAATACCTCAACGACATAGAATGGGCAGATTCACCAACACCATTATTGTGCAACTCTATGACTTCAAACGGCAAGGGTGGGCTATCGCACCAGTGTGGGCTGTCCATGAACGAAGGGTAGCGATAGATTAAGAATGCCCAGTAGAACCGAGTTTCATCCTTATTTTTGCCGTTTCCGCTTCTTTGCCGATTCCACCGCTTCGGCCACCACCGGCTTATTTGCAAACCGCTTGGTGTAGTTGCTGTAATCGGGAACAGTGCGTTCATACGTTGGATCGACAAACAACGGGCTGGAAATGATATGGTCTGCCGTACTGCGGTTGCAGCAGAACACGATGTTCTCCACACCGGCAAGGCGGGTCAACGCCTTCACATCCGTATCGTGCGGCTGAAGGGTCATCGGGTCGGTGAAAAAGAAAAGATAGTCAATCTCTCCGTCCACAATGCGCGAGCCCATCTGCTGGTCACCGCCCAAAGGACCGGATTTAAGGATAGTGAAATCCCACTCCACATCAGGATGTTTCTCCCGGAGGGCTTCGAGGATAAGGGTACCCGTGGTGCCCGTACAATAGAATTTATGCCCCATCAGCAATTCCGAGTTCCACAGTACCCACTCGATGAGGTCTTTCTTCATGGCGTCGTGTGCCACTAATCCGATTTTTCTAACTAGTTTTTCCATAATTCAAAACCTTTAATAGATTGAACAATTATAAAAGGCAACAGTTCCTACAATTGGGAAAAGAATTTCTTTCCATGCAGATAAAACTGCGCCAATATACTGTTTTTTGTCCGTTCCGGTATTACGGCAAGCGTAGTTTTTTTCAGATTCTCTTTGCGGGACGCTGCTAATGAAGTGCGGAGGGAGTGGTAGGCACGGCGCGCACGGAATACGGCCAAAGCATTGGGTAACTGGCCTTTCAGCATGAAACTGAACGCAGCCACATAATCGAGCACCGCACGTACACGCATCACGGACGCCAAGTCCTCCTGCGGCAGATTCTTATAAAGCATGACAAGGTTATTACGAAAATTGAGGAAGGTCTTGCGCGGATTCTCCTTCTTCAAAGTGGCCCCTCCCACATGAAATACCACACTCTGCGGTATACATGCCAACTGTCTGCCACGGGCACGAAGCCGCCAACATAAATCTATCTCCTCCATGTGGGCAAAAAAACGTCCGTCCAGCCCACCCGCTTCCCGGTAGTCTGCCAGACGGATGAACAGAGCCGCCCCCGTAGCCCAGAAAATGGGTATCACCGTGTCGTATTGCCCCTTGTCCTCTTCTACCACGCCCATAATACGGCCGCGGCAGAAGGGATAGCCATAGCGGTCGATGAAACCTCCCGCAGCTCCGGCATACTCAAACTGCCCCTTGTTACGCCAACTGCGTATCTTCGGCTGGCAAGCGGCCGTCTCCGGATAGGCATCCATATACTCTGCCAACGGGACAAGCCAGTGCTCGGTGACCTCTACATCGGAATTGAGCAGCACTACATATTCTGCCTCCACTTGCTTCAATGCTAGATTGTATCCGTCGGCAAAACCGTGGTTCTCTTCCAGCAGAATCAAGTGCACAGAAGGAAACTCGCGACGGAGCATTGCCACAGAAGCATCCGTAGAGCCATTGTCCGCCACATACACCACAGCACCATCCGCCTCCGAAAAACGCACAACAGAGGGAAGGAAGGAACGGAGCATATCACATCCGTTCCAATTCAATATGACAACAGCAATCTTATCCATGTTGCACAGATTCTTTTCGTTTATTTTTCCAGCGTTTATGAGACCAGAACCAATAAGCCGGTTCGCGCCGGATGGTCTGCTCCAGACGACGGGCGAAGCACTCGGTTATCTCGCCATCCGCCGTCTGCTTGGGAGTTTCGGTAACCAAATCGAAGAGCACTTTGCAATATCCCCTGGATGTCCGTTCCAATTCACAATAAAAGACGGGGAAGTCCATCAGCTTGGCAATGCGCTCGGCGCCATCCATGAACACGGTGTCCTGATTCAAGAAAGTGGTCCAATAATGGGCCTCGCTGCGGTTGGGCGACTGGTCTGTAATCAGGCCGATGGCTATCCGCCTGCCTTCACGGCGAAGCTTTATCACTTCGCGTGCCGTGGAATGTTTCGCCACATTGTATCCTCCGAACCGGGCGCGGATATGCTTAAACATCTCGTCCAGATACTTATTGCTTAGCGGTTTGTACACCTGCACCGGGATGTCGCCCGGATGCATGATGGCCCCCATGCCTATAATCCACTCAAAATTGGCATAATGGGGAATCAACAGTACAATGCCTCCATGCTTCTCTATCATGGCAAGGTATTCTTCCTTATTATCATACTTCATCCGGCGGCAGAGCTCCTCGAAAGACATGCGCAGCATCTTCACCTCTTCCAGCATATAGTCGCAGATATAATGGTAGAACTTGCGCTCTATCTCCATCAATTCGGTTTCCGACTTCTCCGGAAAGGAATTGCGAAGGTTGCGGCGAACGACTTTCTTCCGATAATGCACGACGTGGCGCATCAGGAAGTACAGCCCGTCGGACAATGCATAAAGCGCCCGGAAAGGCAGAAGTGCCACAAGCCACATGCCCGCATAAGTCAACCAATAGACAATTTTTGATTTCACTTCGTCAGTTATGAGTTATAAGTTATGAGTTATTTGTTGCAAAGGCGGCATTCCTCATTCCATTACTCCCAAGAGTGCGGTGCCGTCGGCATTGAAATCGCCCAGGCGCACAGACACGAGCTGGTTGTCCAAGGCAGCATCATGAGGGACTTCCACACGGATATAATTGGGAGTGAAGCCGTGCATCGGCAGTCCGGGTTTGGGACGTTCCAGCAACACCGGCATCGTCTGCCCGATATGGCGCGCATAAAAAGCACGGGTCTTTTCGTCCGAAAGCTCCAGCAATTGCTGGCTCCTGCGGTGCTTTTCTTCGGGTGCCACCACGTGGTCTATCTTCAAGGCCTGCGTGCCGGGACGCTCCGAATAGCTGAAGACATGGAGCTGCGTCACGTCCAGGCTCTTGATAAACTCATAAGCCTGCCCGAAATACTCCTCCGTCTCTCCACGGGTACCCACAATCACGTCTACCCCTATAAAGGAATCGGGCATCACTTCCTTTATCTTCTTTATCTTCGAGGCAAACAAGGCGGTATCGTAACGGCGTCGCATCAGCTTCAGCACCTCGTCACTGCCCGACTGCAGCGGTATATGGAAATGAGGCATGAAACGCCGGGAACGGGACACGTATTCTATGATTTCATCTGTCAGCAGATTCGGCTCGATGGAGGATATGCGGTAACGCTCAATGCCTTCCACCTCGTCCAGCGCCTTCACCAAGTCGAAGAAAGTCTCACCGGTAGACTTGCCGAAGTCTCCGATATTGACGCCGGTCAATACAATTTCCTTTCCACCTTCGGCAGCCGCCTGGCTGGCCTGCTCCACCATAGAAGCAATGCTGCCGTTACGGCTACGTCCGCGGGCAAAGGGAATGGTGCAATAGGAACAATAATAATCGCAGCCGTCCTGCACTTTCAGGAAGAAGCGTGTCCGGTCGCCACGCGAACAAGACGGGGCAAACGAACGTATATCCTTCAAAGCGGAAGTGTAGGCCTCGCCGGTCTCGTGCTTCTGCAGATTGCCCAGGTAGTGGAGCAGGTCCTTCTTCTGCTCGGCTCCCAGCACGACGTCCACACCTTCTATCTTTGCCACCGTCTCCGGTTTCAGCTGGGCATAGCAACCGGTCACCACGACAAATGCACCCGGATGTTGCTTCACCAGTTTGTGGATGGCCTGGCGGCACTTCTTGTCTGCCACTTCCGTCACCGAGCAGGTATTCACTACACAAATATCCGCTTTCTCACCCTTGCGCGCCGTACGTACGCCCGCTTCCTGCAAAATTTTACCGATAGTAGAGGTCTCCGAGAAGTTCAGTTTGCACCCCAACGTATAGTAAACCGCCGTCTTATCTTGAAATATATTGGTATCTATCATGAGCTTATAAACACATTTATGCTGCAAATATATACATTATTAATCTATTTTTCCTACTTTTGCACACTCAACTAAAATTTGTGCAATGATACAAGAGAACTTTATCAAACTATACGAGCATAGTTTCCGCGAGAATTGGGACCTCCCCTGCTATACCAACTATGGAGAAAACGAGAGCTATACTTATGGCGAAGTGGCACAAGAAATAGCCAGACTGCATCTTATTTTCAAGTACTGCCAACTGCGCCGCGGCGACAAGATAGCCGTCATCGGCAAGAACAATGCCCGCTGGTGCATCGCCTATATGGCCACCATCACCTACGGTGGTATCGTAGTCCCCATTCTGCAAGACTTCAACCCCAATGATGTCCATCATATCGTAAACCACTCCGAATCAACGTTCCTCTTCACCAGCGATGCCATTTGGGAACATCTGGAAGAAGAACGGCTTACTGGACTTCGCGGTGTGTTCTCGCTGAGCGACTTCCGCTGTCTGTATCAGCGGGACGGCGAAACCATCCAGCGTTTCCTCAAGCATCTGGGCGATGAAATGGAAGCGACCTACCCGAACGGGTTCCGCAAGGAAGACATCGTTTACACGGACCTTTCCAACGACAAGGTCATGCTGCTGAATTATACCTCGGGCACCACCGGATTCAGTAAGGGCGTCATGCTGACGGGAAACAACCTGGCCGGCAACGTCACCTTCGGCATACGTACCGAGCTGCTGAAGAAAGGGGACAAAGTGCTCTCTTTCCTGCCTTTGGCACATGCATACGGCTGCGCATTCGATTTCCTTACCGCCACGGCCGTCGGCACACACGTCACACTGTTGGGAAAAGTGCCTTCCCCAAAGATTCTGATGAAAGCTTTCGAGGAAGTGAAACCCAACCTGATTATCACCGTCCCCCTTGTCATTGAAAAGATATACAAGAATGTCATACAGCCCATCATCAACAAAAAGACCATGAAATGGGCGCTCAGCATTCCCTTGCTCGACGGACAGATATACGGGCAAATCCGCAAGAAACTGATTGACGCACTGGGCGGACGTTTCAAGGAAGTCATCATAGGAGGCGCAGCCATGAACCCGGAAGTGGAAGAATTCTTCCACCGCATCAAGTTCCCCTTCACCATCGGCTACGGCATGACTGAATGTGCCCCTCTCATCAGCTATGCTCCCTGGAATGAATTCGTCCCGACTTCCTCCGGACGGGTACTCGACATCATGGAAGCCCGTATCTGCAAGGAAAACCCGGACGACAAACTCGGCGAAATACAAGTACGTGGCGAGAACGTGATGACGGGTTATTACAAAAACCCCGAAGCCACCAAAGAAGTCTTCACCGAAGACGGATGGCTTCGCACCGGCGACTTGGGTACACTGGACGACGACAACAACCTATACATACGCGGACGCAGCAAGACCATGATTCTCAGTTCCAGTGGACAGAATATCTTCCCCGAAGAGATAGAAGCACGGCTCAACAACATGCCTTTCGTCCTGGAAAGTCTTGTCATCGAACGGAATAAAAGACTGGTAGCGCTGGTTTATGCCGACTATGAAGCCTTGGATTCTTTAGGGTTGAACCAGCCGGACAACCTCAAAACCATTATGGATGAGAATCTCAAAAATCTGAATAATAGTGTGGCAGCCTATGAAAAAGTAAGCCAAATCCAACTTTATCCGACTGAATTTGAGAAAACGCCCAAAAGAAGTATCAAGAGATACTTATACAACAGCATTGCCGAAGATTAATATGTTGTAAAACATATAGATAGGGATAAAAACAGCCGAAGCTCCAAAAAAAATATAAAAAAAGTTGGGGTTTCGAGAACAACATATTCAAAAAGTACATACCTTTGCAACGTTTTAATAAAGCAATTGATTGTATTACGTTTTAAAAGTAAAGAAAATGAAAAAATTAGTTTTGATGGCTGCAGCTATCGTAGCAGTATCTTTCGCATCTTGTGGCAACAAAGCAGCTAACGCTGAACAAGCAACTGCAGATTCTATCCGTATCGCTGACTCAATCGCAGCTGTAGAAGCAGCAGCAGCTGAAGCCGCAGCAGCAGCCGCAGCAGCTGACACTGTAGCAGTAGATAGCGCAGCTGTTGTAGCTGAATAATTTCAGTACAACACTCGAGAGAATTGAAAGTCTGACGTGCATACAAGCACACCAGACTTTTTTTATGTCTTATCCTCTCCTTCTGTTCCCTTCCAATTGTTAAGTCTTGGTCTTATTTCACAAAAAAGGGTATTATATGGCAGATAAATGATAAAGTATAGTGCATATACCAAATAAAAGCCGTTACTTTGCATCAACAAAACAATAAGAGGTTTATTACGATCTACGTTTCACTATGTTTCTCCTCGATTAGCCACATTGAGAATTTTCATTTCTGACTACAACTTCCTAAGACTCCTTTATTGAATTATTAATTTTTTATTTTTGTATTTTATGAATATGTACATTGGAAACCTTAGCTACAACGTTAGGGAATCAGATTTGAGACAAGTAATGGAAGAGTATGGAACAGTAGAATCAGTAAAACTGATTATGGACCGTAATACAAACAGATCAAAAGGTTTTGCCTTCGTAGAGATGCCCGAAGCTGCTGAAGCCCAACAAGCAATCAACAAACTGAATGGAGCAGAATATGTAGGCCGCCAAATGGTAGTGAAAGAAGCATTGCCAAGAAACTAAAAGAATTATTGGCTGACAATAAGGCAAAGAGCATACCCCTGAGTGGATATGCTCTTTTTTTTGCATTAGTAACCTCGTAAAGAGACACAAGAGTATTCTTGCCAAACCTCTATACCGCGCGCGTAAACCTCTACTTCAGATTCGTAAACCTCTATAACCGCAGCTTTACGTATCCCTCAATAAGCTCACACACATACGCTCCGAACATAGAAAAGCCCGGTCCTTTATCAGAACCGGGCTTCCTTATCATTATGAAGTCTTTTCTTATGCTTCTTCAGCAACTACTTCGAAAGGAATTTCTACAGAAACTTCCTTGTGCAGCTTAACGATAGCCTTGTAGTTACCAACTTCTTTCACTGCGTCCTTAACAACGATAATCTTACGATCGATGTTGTGACCCAATTTAGCCAACTCTTCAGCAATCTGGATGTTACCAACAGAACCGAAGATAGTACCAGTAGAGCTAACCTTAGTAGCAATCTTCAATGATACGCCTTCCAGCTTAGCAGCCAGTTCTTCAGCATCCTTTTTGATTTTCTCCAGCTTGTGAGCACGTTGTTTCAGCTCTTCAGCCAACATTTTCTTTGCAGCCGGTGAAGCGATGACAGCTTTACCAGTCGGGATGAGGTAGTTACGACCGTAACCAGACTTTACTGTTACGATGTCGTTCTTATAACCCAAGTTTACAATGTCTTCTTTCAATATAATTTCCATACTTTCCTCCTCCTATTATTTCATCATGTCAGTTACATAGGGCAGCAACGCCAAGTGACGTGCTCTCTTCACAGCTTGAGCTACACGACGTTGGAACTTCAAAGAAGTACCGGTAATACGACGCGGAAGGATTTTACCTTGCTCATTCAAGAATTTCTTCAAGAATTCGGGATCTTTGTAGTCGATGTACTTAATACCGCTCTTTTTGAAACGGCAGTATTTTTTCTTCTTAACGTCTACTGAGGGCGGAGTTAAATATCTGATTTCTGATTGAACTTGTTGTGCCATGATTAATCCTCCTTTTTAGTTGATTTAACACTTCTTCTCTTCGCAGCATATTCAGCAGCGTACTTGTCTTGCTTGAAAGTCAAGAAACGGATAACGCGCTCGTCACGACGGAAGTTTATTTCCAGTTTCTCAATGACAGTAGGTTCTGCATTGAACTCAATCAGCTGATAGAAACCGGTTGACTTCTTCTGGATAGGATATGCCAGCTTCTTCAGTCCCCAGTTTTCTTCATTTACAATCTCAGCACCTTCAGCAGTAAGGATGCCTTTGAATTTTTCTACCGCTTCCTTCATCTGAACATCAGACAAAACGGGAGTCAAAATGAAAACGGTTTCGTATTGATTCATACTCGTTTAATTAAATAAATAAATTATTCGTTTTAAAAATGCGGTGCAAAGGTAGACATTTTATTTTGAACTACAAACATTTAATGTTTTTTTGTGTAGGGATATAGGAATTGTCTTCGGCTTGCACTATCTTTGCAAAGTTGTTTAAACAATAATTTCATGATAGAGCAATTCAACTTTGATATCCGCCTTATCTTTGCCATACTGAACGGTAAAGTGTCGGCTGCCATTAACCGAAAGCTGTCCCGCAACTTCCGCCAGAACGGTTTGGAGATTACTCCGGAACAGTGGACCGTCCTCATCTTCTTATGGGAAAAGGACGGGGTGACGCAACAAGAGTTGTGTAATGCAACTTTCAAAGACAAGCCCAGCATGACGCGCTTGATAGACAATATGGAGCGTCAGCATCTCGTCGTGCGCATATCGGACAAGAAAGACCGCCGAACCAATCTGATACATCTGACCAAGGACGGCAAGGAGCTGGAAGAACGCGCGCGCGTCATTGCCAACCAGACCCTCAAAGAAGCCTTGAAAGGCATCACCATTGAAGAGCTCAGTGTGAGCCAGGAGGTACTGAGGAAGATTTTCTTCAATACGAAGGACTAAGATATAGGGATTAGGGGTTAAGGATTAGAGATTAAGGGAGGAGAAAACAAGGGGATGAAGCGTCATTTTTCATTCCTCATCTTCCATTCTTTATTAAAATATGGATTTTTTGCAAAAATAATTTCGCTTGTTAAAGAATTATGCTTTTCTTTGTGACAAGAATACGAAAGAATATAATAATCTAATTAAAATACACACACATGAAAGGCTTATTAAAAAATCTGGGATTGATATTAGTCGTAATAGGAGCTGTAATCCTGGTTGCATGTTCTTTTACCGGCAATGTTAACAACAATGCCATCTTGGGCAGTTCTGCCGTTTTGGTTGTAGTGGGATTGATTTCCTACATTGTCATCAACAAGAGAATTGTCGACTAATATCAAAAGAAAAGAAATAAAGAAGGCGGTTAGCATATACATGCAGACCGCCTTTTTTATTTTCTCTCCCCCAGAGGAGCCGAGTCTCATCAAGACTCAGCTTCCGGAGTAATCAGTTTATATCCTTTTCCGTGAATGTTGATGATTTCAATCGAATCATCTTCTTTCAGGTGCTTACGAAGCTTTGTGATATATACATCCATACTACGTGCATTGAAATAGTTGTCATCAATCCAAATAGTCTTCAACGCAAAGTCACGCTGCAGAATTTCGTTGGCATGTGCACAAAGCAAGCCCAGCAGTTCGGATTCTTTGGTGGTCAGTTTAGTCTGCTTCTCGGCAGTCGCCAGAATCTGTTTCTGCGTGTCGAATGTAAACTTACCAATCTTATAGATGTTGCTCTCCTTGTTCTTCTTTCCGCGAACACGTCTCAGGATAGCTTCAATTCTGAAAGTCAGCTCTTCCATACTGAAGGGCTTGGTGATGTAGTCATCGGCACCAATCTTGAAACCTTCCAGAATATCTTCCTTCAATGTTTTTGCCGTCAAGAAGATAATAGGTATTTCGGCATTGGCCGCACGCACTTCTTGTGCCAGTGTGAATCCGTCTTTCTTTGGCATCATCACATCAAACACACACAAGTCATATTTATTCTTCAGGAAAGCCTTGTATCCTGCTTCTCCATCGGGATATAACTCGGCAGCGTAACCTTTTGCCTGTAAATATTCTCTTAAAAGCATGCCAAGATTTTCATCATCTTCGCACAATAAAATACGCAGTTTCTCGTCCATATCAATCAATTTTTTAATAAAGGTAATGCAATAATAAATTTAGTTCCTACGTTCAGTTCACTTTCTGCCCGGATAGTTCCCTTATGATCCATGATAATCTTCTTCACATAAGCCAGTCCCAAGCCGAAGCCTTTCACATCGTGCAGATTACCTGTATGCACGCGATAGAACTTCTCGAATATCTTTTTCAAATTCTCCTTCTTGATGCCGATGCCGTTATCTTGGATGGAAATCATCAGTTTGCCAGGCTCATTCCAAGTCTTCACCGTCAGTTGCAGATCCGCATCCGGACGTTTATACTTCACTGCATTATCCATGAGATTGAAAATCACATTGGTGATATGCATCTCATCGGCAAAAATGGCAGAGTTGGTAGCTTTAAGCTCCGATTCAATCTTTCCATTATAACGCTCCACTTTCAGTGTAAACGTGTTGATAACACCCGCTATCAGCTCGTTGGCATCCAGTTCCTTATTCTTCAAAGTAGCCTTCTGACGGTCAAACATCGACATCTGAAGCACTTTTTCTACCTGGAACCTCAAGCGCTTCGTTTCATCGTTGATGACACCCGATATATGCTGGAACATAGTCGGAGACTTGCCCACAGCCGGGTCTTTCAACATCTGTGCCGCCAGAGAAATCGTCGATATCGGCGTCTTGAACTCGTGCGTCATATTGTTGATGAAATCATTCTTCATCTCCGTCAGCTTCTTCTGGCGGAATACGATGTAAATCGTAAAGATGAACGTCACCAGCAGTACAAAAGTAAATATCATCGACGGTATCATAAACCTGACCGAATCGAAGATATAATCCTTCTTTCCCGGAAAATGTATCTTGACGATACTCATACGGGCTGGTGGGTCATTCAAAAACAATGGCTGCGAATAAGAGCTTTCACTCCCTGCATCGCTATAATCCGCACAACGGTATACCTCCCGACCTTCCCGGTCTATCACCTTGAAGTGATAATCCATATCACCGAGACCATTCTCTATCAGACCTGCTTTTAGATACTGGTCCAGACTTTTGAAATTAACACGCTCCTCAATCGGCTTGTCGCTGGCATTGTATACCATCTGCAACACCACCTCGTCTACCAATGCACGCTGGTAAAGATAGCGGTTTTTAAGCATCTCTATCTGCGAGCGTGAAGTCTGAGGAATGGTTTTTGCTCCGTGTTTGCGTGAAATCATTGCTCTTGGCAATTCAGAAGGCTCGTTACTGAAAGTTTTCAATTCCACCGAAGAACGGACACTGCCATCCGGAGCTGTCATCACAAACCGCTGGGTACGCATCACTCCGCTACTGCTTTGCGATTGTTCCCACGCCTTCTTTTCTGCCTCGGAGATATCCTCATTCAGCCAACGCACAACCTCTGCGGACTCTGCCTCTTTCGAAGCAGCCATCAACGCACGCTTCACCGATTCATCAAATTGTCCGTTACGCATCTTCACCATTTCCTCAATATAGCTTATCTGCAGATACAGCAAACTAAGGAAGGAAAGCCCCATAACAACACCTAATATCCATATAGTTGACTTTTTCATAGTCACAAAATTAACACTCCCTAATTAACACTCCTAACCAATTAACCTGATTTAACCGGACGTTCTCGTAAATTAACCGAAGACCATTTTTTAGGTTGTATTATGAGCATTATAACAAAAACACAAGCCTTTGGTTTGCAAATTTAATAAAAAATTAATCATTCAATTCACAATTCTGCATGTTCTTAATCTACGTTAATGAAAAAAGCCGTTATTACTTGCCATGAAGTAACAACGGCTTTAACAATTGTTATATTAGCAGCCGGTAGTTACAACAGCCAAACTACCAACCCCTGAAAATCATTCTTCAGCTTGCTTTGCCTCAAATTCCTTAATCAGTTTATCCTGCACATCACTCGGAACGAGTTCATAGCTGGCAAACTTCATGATGAACGAAGCACGTCCACCGGTCAGTGAGCTAAGTGCCGTAGAGTAGGATGACATTTCCTTCAAAGGCACCTTAGCACTCAGTTTTTCGTAACCGGCCTCGCTGCTCATACCCATAATCATGGCACGGCGTCCCTGCAAGTCCCCCATCACATCACCCATCTTGTCCGACGGAACAAATACTTCCACGTCATAAATGGGTTCTAGAATCTTCGGGCCTGCATTCTTGAACGCTTCGCTGAACGCATTCCGTCCCGCCAGCATAAAGGAGATTTCATTGGAGTCAACCGGATGCATTTTTCCGTCATATACGATGACACGTACATCGCGAGCATACGAACCAGTCAACGGTCCCTGCTCCATACGTGACATGATACCCTTCAAGATGGCCGGCATGAAACGTGCATCAATGGAACCACCCACAATACTATTGACGAATACCAGCTTGCCACCCCATTCCAATGGAACTTCTTCGGTACCCTTGACGTTCATCTTGAACTCCTGACCATTGAATTTATAGGTTTCGGGCAACGGCATGCCTTCGTAGTAAGGCTCAACAATCAGATGAACTTCACCGAACTGGCCTGCACCACCCGACTGCTTCTTATGGCGATAATCCGCACGGGCAGCTTTGGTAATCGTTTCGCGATACGGTATTCTCGGTTCTTCAAACTTGATTTGCAGTTTTTCATTGTTTTCCAGACGCCACTTCAAGGTACGCAAATGGAATTCACCTTGTCCGTGTACAATAGTCTGACGCAATTCTTTAGACTGGTCTATCACCCACGTCGGGTCTTCCTCTCGCATACGGTTCAAAGCAACCATCATCTTTTCTGTATCCGACTCGTTCAACGGCTTGATAGCACGTGAGTATTTGGAGTTCGGATATTTAATGAAGTTGAAACGGTTTTCAGAGCCCTTACCGTTCAATGTATTGCCGGTATGTACATCCTTCAGTTTCACTGTACAGCCGATGTCACCGGCTACCATTTCCTCTACCTTGATACGGTTGGCACCGGCACAAGCATAAATCTGCGCGATGCGTTCCTTGGAACCGCGGTCTGCATTGGTAAAATCATCACCTTCGTGCACTTTACCACTCATAACCTTGAAGTATTGAACATCACCGATATGCGGCTCAACGGCAGTCTTGAAGAAATACAAGGAAGTCGGTCCGTTAGAATCCGGCTTCACCACCTCACCGCGTGTATTGTGCACCGGTGGCATTTCGTCCACAAACGGCACCACATTACCCAGGAACTCCATCAGACGGCGTACACCCATATCCTTGCCGGCACAGACGCAGAATACCGGGAACATACCTCGTGAAGCCAGTCCCTTGCGGATACCTTCGCGCATTTCGTCTTCTGTCAAAGAGTCCTGCTCAAAGAATTTTTCCATCAGGCCTTCGTCATGTTCGGCTGCAGCTTCTACCAAAGCCTTGTGCAGTTCTGTAGCCTTTTCCATTTCTTCGGCCGGAATCTCTTCAATAATGGGAGCGCCACCTTCGGGTCCCCACGAATATTTTTTCATCAAAAGTACATCGATCAACGAATTGAAGTTCGGTCCGGTAGCCAGCGGATATTGCACGGGCACCACCTTCGGACCGTATATGGTTTGCAACTGCTCAAGCACCATATCATAATCGCACTTTTCATTATCGAGCTGGTTTACCAGGAAAATAACCGGTTTGCCCAGTTTCTCGGTGTAGCGGAAATGGTTCTGCGTACCTACCTCGGGACCGTATTGCCCGTTCAGCAGCAGAATGGCAGTATCTGTAACGTTGAGCGCCGTCATGGCAGCCCCTACAAAGTCATCACTACCCGGGCAGTCAATGATATTCAGTTTCTTGCCGTTCCACTCCACATGGAAAACGGTGGAAAACACAGAATAGCCGTATTCCTGCTCCACCGGGAAGTAATCGCTGACTGTATTCTTGGCAGTAATCCTGCCGCGGCGTTTTATAATACCACTCTCAAAGAGCAGCGCTTCCGTGAGAGTGGTTTTACCCGAGCCGTCATTGCCAAGGAGGGCAATGTTCTTAATTTCATTCGTCTGATATACTTTCATGATATATTAAGATTTTAAGTGAATAACCTGACATACGATGATGCCGTTAACTTTTTGTGAGGCGCAAATTAGGCATTAATTCAAAGAAAAGCAACATCGGGAAGCATGTTATATAACACACTTCCTCCGCCAACAAAGAATATAATGTTCTTCTGCCAATAAACTGCCCGAATTCACAAGTCATCCAACTTCTTGGACGGCTTAAATATTTCTTATAACTTTGCAGGAAAAAGAATCCCCCCCGAAAACCATGAACAAACTACTGTTAACAACACTGCTCGTTCTATGTCCATATTTGGCAATGGGACAGTCCAACCAAAAAACAACCAGGAAAGCCCCTCTCATCGGCATTTCCTGCTCACATCCGGGCCGAAGCTCATCCACACAGATGACGTATACCGAGTCTGTAATCCAGGCAGGTGGAACACCTATACTGATTTCCATCACTACCGATAGCCTTGTCTTGACAGACATTGCCAACCGGCTGGACGGTATCATTCTGATAGGAGGAGGAGACATCCACCCTTCCTATTTCAATGAATCGCCCATCGAACAGCTGGGAGAGGTGGACTCCCTGCGTGATGTATACGACATGGCACTCATCCGCCTGGCTACCCGGCGTAACATTCCGATGTTTGGCATCTGCCGAGGAGAACAGTTAATCAATGTAGCTTTCGGCGGAACCCTTTATCAGGATATCCCTACCCAGCATCCCGACACCACTGTCTGCCACCAGCAGCAGGAACCGAGCAGTATACCAACTCATACCGTCCACCTCACTCCCGGTTCTGCCATGGCATCCATAACCGGACAGACACAACTTTTCACCAATACTCACCATCACCAGGCGGTCAAGCAAGTTGCCCCGGGATTCAGCGTAACGGGTTGGTCGTCAGACAGTATTCCCGAAGCTATAGAGTCTTCCCACGAATATCCGATATGGGGTGTGCAATTCCATCCCGAAGCTCTGGCTACGGCAGGCGACAGCATCTCTGCCAGATTCTTCTATTTTCTGGTTCAAAAGGCAGCTACCTACCGGCATGCCAAAGAGATTCACCGCCGCATCCTCTCCCTCGACACGCATACAGACACCCCACTTGATTTTGACGTTTCCTATAATATAGGTACGCGCGAAAAAACGCAGGTTTGCCTGCCCAAGATGCGAGAAGGAAAATTGGATGGACAATACCTGGCATGCTGGGTGCGCCAAGGCCCGTGCGATGAAGAGAACAGTCTGAAAGCCATTGACCGAGTGGATGAGTTGATACGCCACATCTACCGACAAGTGGAGATGAACGGGGAGCAATGTGCCATAGCCCGCACGCCCGATGATTTGTCCAGGCTCAAGACCGAAGGAAAGAAAGCTTTTTATATTGGCATCGAAAACGGATACGGCATCGGCAAGGATTTGAAGAATATCACCCGTTTCCATGATGCAGGCGTTACCTACATCACCCTTTGCCACACCCGCAACAATGACATCTGCGACAGTTCTTCGGACACGACTGCCCGTTGGAACGGCTTAAGTCCTTACGGTAGAAAAGTGGTGAAAGAAATGAACCGGCTGGGAATAATGATAGACCTTTCCCATGCAGCCGAAAGCACCTTCTGGGATGTACTGAAATATTCAAAAGCACCGGTCATAGTCTCCCACTCCTCTGCAAGCGCCATCTACAGACACGACCGCAATCTGACCGACGAACAGCTACGCGCCCTTGCCGCACATGGCGGTGTGGCTCAAGCCTGCCTGGTAGACGAGTTCCTGAACCCGGATGCCAAGAAAACCAACCTTACGGACTTCATGAAACACCTGCTGCACATGGTTGAAGTGGCAGGCATAGACCACGTGGGCATTGGCTCGGACTTCGACGGTGGAGGCGGGGTCAAAGGATGCAATGGGGACAATGATTTCATCAATATCACCGTCCGTCTGCTGGAACATGGATTTACAGAAACAGACATCGCCAAGATATGGGGTGGAAATTTCCTCCGGGTGATGAAACAAGTACAAACCAAATAGAAAAGACCGAAAAACATCACAAAAAGGAGAGATTAGAGCTATAATCTCTCCTTTTTGACACATTTACATACCCTCCATTTCTCAACTTTCGCATATCTTTGCCCAAAACATAAACGATTTATTAATTATCTAATACCGAATTCTTAAATGAAAAGGAAAATTATTTGGAGTTTTGCATTGCTGGCCTGCCTTTGCTGCCTGCCATCTGCAAAAACAAAAGCACAAACGAAAAATGCCGCAATCATACCCGGGGAAGTATGGAAAGACACCGACGGCAATCCCATCAACGCCCATGGCGGCGGCCTTCTTTACCACGAAGGGACCTACTATTGGTATGGCGAATACAAAAAAGGGGAAACCATCCTGCCCGAATGGGCTACGTGGGAATGCTACCGCACCGACGTAACCGGTGTCAGCTGCTACTCTTCAAAAGACCTGCTGAACTGGAAGTTCGAGGGTATTGTACTTCCTGCCGTGAAAGATGACGAGAAACACGACCTGCACCCCAGCAAGGTGTTGGAACGTCCCAAAGTGATTTACAACGAAAAGACAAAGAAATTCGTCATGTGGGCGCATGTGGAAAGCGCCGACTACAGTAAGGCATGTGCCGGCGTAGCGGTCAGCGATTCTCCTACCGGGACATTCACCTATGTAGGCAGCTTCCGTCCCAACGGTGCGATGAGCCGCGACCAAACAGTGTTCGTTGATGATAACGGCAAGGCATATCAGTTCTACTCGTCGGAAAACAACGCTACCTTATATATAAGCGAACTAACGGATGACTACCTGAAGCCCACTGGTCGCTATACACGCAATTTCGTGAAGCAAAGCCGCGAAGCACCCGCCGTATTCAAGTATAACGGCAAGTACTATATGCTCTCTTCCGGTTGTACCGGCTGGGATCCCAATGTTGCCGAACTGGCTGTGGCCGACTCCATCATGGGGCAATGGACTACCATCGGCAATCCGTGTACCGGTCCTGATGCAGATAAGACCTTCTATGCACAAAGCACTTACGTGCAGCAAGTATACGGAAAAGGAAATGCCTACATTGCCATGTTCGACCGCTGGAAAAAGAAAAACCTTGAGGACTCACGCTACGTATGGCTCCCGCTTGAATTCGGCAAGGACGGCACAATCACGATACCCTGGCGCGACAGCTGGGACCCGCGTACCCAATGGGAAGAACAAGGCGACTTCTCTGCCGGCAAAGGAACATTCCTATTGAATGGCAAGCCGTTTGTCATCAAAGCCGCAGAGCTGCACTATCCACGTATCCCCAAAGCCTATTGGGACCAACGCATCAAGCTATGCAAGGCACTGGGCATGAACACCATCTGCCTTTATGTATTCTGGAACTCCCACGAGTCTCAGCCGGGAGTGTTCGACTTCACCGGACAGAATGACCTGGCGGAATTCTGCCGCCTATGCCAGCAGAATGACATGTATGTCATCCTGCGCCCGGGACCGTATGTCTGTGCCGAATGGGAAATGGGCGGACTGCCCTGGTGGTTACTCAAGAAAAAAGATATCCGCCTGCGCGAATCCGACCCCTACTTTATGGAGCGTGTAGGTATCTTCGAAAAAGCCGTTGCCGAGCAGGTAGCTGGTATGACCATACAGAACGGAGGTCCCATCATCATGGTACAAGTAGAGAACGAATACGGCTCCTACGGGGAAGACAAAGGCTACGTATCGCAAATCCGCGACATCGTACGCGCCAACTACCCCGGCGTAGCACTGTTCCAATGCGACTGGGCGTCCAACTTCACCAAGAACGGACTCCACGACCTGGTATGGACCATGAACTTCGGTACAGGAGCCAACATCGACCAACAGTTTGCACCGCTGAAGAAACTCCGTCCTGATAGCCCGCTGATGTGCTCCGAATTCTGGAGCGGCTGGTTCGACAAGTGGGGAGCCAACCACGAAACCCGTCCGGCTGCCGACATGATTGCCGGCATTGACGAGATGTTGTCCAAAGGCATCTCCTTCAGCCTCTACATGACCCACGGAGGGACCAACTGGGGACACTGGGCAGGAGCCAACTCACCCGGATTCGCCCCTGACGTAACCTCTTACGACTACGACGCCCCCATCAGCGAATCGGGACAGACCACTCCCAAATACTGGGAATTGCGAAAAGCATTGTCCAAATACATGAACGGCGAGAAGCAGGCTAAAGTTCCCGCTTTAATCAAGCCCATCCGTATTCCGTCTTTCCAATTTACAGAGATGGCTCCTTTGTTCGACAATCTTCCTGCTGCCAAGAAAGACCGCAATATCCGTACCATGGAGGAATATAACCAGGGATTCGGAAGTATTCTCTACCGCACCACACTGCCCGAGATGAAAACCCCGTCCCTGCTCACTGTGAACGATGCGCACGATTATGCCCAAGTTTTCCTGGATGGCAAATACATCGGCAAACTGGACCGCCGCAACGGTGAAAAGCAACTGGAATTCCCCGCCTGCCCCAAAGGTGCACGCCTCGACATTCTGGTAGAAGCCATGGGCCGCATCAACTTTGGACGTGCCATCAAGGACTTCAAGGGTATCACCCAAAGCGTAGAACTTACCGTAGACATCGACGGCCGTCCTTTCACCTGCAACCTGAAGGATTGGGAAGTCTATAATCTCGAAGATACATACGATTTCTATAAGAACATGAAGTTCCAGCCCATCGGCTCACTGAAAGATGAGTTAGGACAACGCATTCCGGGTTGCTACCGTGCCACCTTTAAGGTGAACAAGCCCAGCGACACATTCCTAAACTTCGAGACTTGGGGCAAGGGACTTGTCTACGTCAACGGGCACGCCATGGGACGCATTTGGGAAATCGGCCCGCAACAGACCCTCTACATCCCGGGATGCTGGTTGAAGAAAGGTGAGAATGAAGTGATTGTCTTCGACATCATCGGTCCCAAAGAAGTTAAGTCCGAAGGACTGAGCGAGCCATTGCTGGACCAGTTGCTCGTCACCAAACCGCTGACGCACCGCAATGAGGGCGAGAGCCTCGACTTGTCCGGTGAGCAGCCCGTCCTCTCCGGCAGCTTCAATTCCGGCAACGGCTGGCAGGAACGCAAATTCGGCCAACCCGTCACCGGACGTTACGTCTGCCTGGAAGCACTAAGTTCCCAAGACGGGAAAGACTTGGCTTGCATTGCCGAAATGTACCTGCTGGATGAGAATGGAGAACGCCTGTCACGCGAGCCCTGGATTGTCAATTATGCCGACAGCGAAGACGTATCCCGTGTCAACTGTTCTGCAGACAAACTCTTCGACCTCCAGGAATCAACCTACTGGAGCACGACAAAAGGTACTCCATACCCGCATGCAGTCGTGATTGATTTGGGCAGTACCCGCACACTGACTGGCATACAATATCTTCCCAGAATGGAGAGCGAGGTACCGGGTGGAATCAAAGACTTCAAGGTTTACGTAAAATCCAAGGCTTTCAACTATTAAGCCGGACAGATTTATCCATAAAAAAAGGAGCTTGCCGCGATAACGGGGCAAGTTCCTTTCCTTTTTTCTCAAATATATCAGCAAGGATTCCAACTTTCTTTCCATTCGATAACCGGTTTACCAGTATCATCAAAACCAATCGGCAGCCAGATATACTTTGAATACATCAAACTCTCCGGCTTCCAGACATCAGCCATAAAGACAAATCTATTTTCCAGAGTAGAAATGACAAAGGTACTTTGACCGCCGAAAGTCTTTTCAGCCCCCTTACCTATAAAAGGATGCAGATGCTGTTTCCACGGTCCCCAGATGGAGGATGCTGAAAACAAACGTGCCTCATTGGGCTCCCATCCCGTACAGCCGGAAGTAATCATCCAATACGTACCGTCATGTTTGAATAGTGCCGGAGCTTCATTATGCCCTCCCGGGAAGAGACGGATATATTTTCCGGAATGTCCTTGATAGTCATCAGTCAGCTCGGCAATTTGCAAGGTTAGATTCTCTTCCGAAGAATAGATATGATAAGCTTTTCCATCGTCGTCAACATACAATGTCATGTCCCGGGACATCTGTCCTCCCTTCAAGTCACGTTTCACAAACAACCCCTTATTGACAGCCTCTCTCCACTCAGGCGTCCACCATTCTTCAAACTGTTCCATATTCCACTGTATGTCCCGTTCTTCGTCCGTCATATTCAGCGGAAATACTCCCGGACAAACACGACTTGAAGAAACAAAACGATAAGGTCCCGCCGGAGAGTCACTGACAGCCACTCCTGCACGGGCAGCCGCATAGCCCTTCCCTTTCAGTTCCAGATGAAACCACATGACAAATTTCTTCGTCTTTTCGTTATAAATCACCTTGGGACGTTCTATAATACAGCCTTTCTCTATTTCATTGCCAGCTTCCTCCGATACAGACAAGGGCACCCCCTCATATTTCCAATTACATAAATCGGCAGAAGAATAACATGTTACTCCTACCTCCGTAGAGAATCCTTTTGCAGGACGGTGTTCACCGAACCAATAATATTTACTGTCAAATAACAGTATACCACCACCATGTGCATTAATGTACTCCCCGTTTACATCGTTCCATACTCCGGCTGGAACGATTTCACCTTCCCCCCTTATAGGGACATCATTTTGTGCCTGCAGGCCGACGACTGACGCCACGACAACCAAGCATACCACTAAAAACTTGAAATTCAAATGAGTCATATTCTGTCTTGTTTCTATTTATAAAGAAGGGAGGAGGATACCTTCGCACCGGAAAGTGTATCCTCCTCCCTAAATCAAATACCTATTGAAAAATACCTTTATTTCTCAGCCGGCTGGTCAGCTACCACCGGCCAATAAGGGTTCTGGTAAAGAATAGAAGTCGATACATCCGCTCCCGAAGAGGCTGTCAACTGGAACTGTTTTATCATAATAGGATTCAAATAATGTGCCATCTTCCAAGTGCAGCCGTTATAGGCAGACTGGTTGCTGCTTCTCTCGAATGGACGGAGATACTCACTCTTGTCTTTCGATGAGACATTAGCCTTGTCTGTCCCGTCAGCAACCAAAATGGATTTTCCATTATCATCCAGATACCAGTCCTCCATCGGAGTATTCCACAAATGCATACCTTCCAGATGGCTGGGAGCAGTCATCAGTTGGTCCATAGAACGCCAACGGCACAAGTCCATGTAGCGAAGACCTTCAGCCAGGAACTCGCAACGACGTTCACGACGGATATTATACAGAGTCTTGTCAGAGATGACACTTCCACCCGTATAGGCTCCCCAATCATTTTCAGCCTCCTTGCTCATGTCCGTTGCAGCGATAGTCTTGTCAAAATCAGTACTGATGCCGGCACGTTGACGAAGTACAGTCCAATATTCACGAGCCGTAGCATCCAGCGTTCCATTGAGCAGATAACTTGCTTCCATATAATTCAGCAGAGCCTCAGCCGCACGGAAACATACAGCTGCCGTATAACCACCGCCATTGGCATAATACTTACGGTTGAATGAACCACCCTTGCGCAATGCATAGCCGGTAGCATAGCCACGCTCACCGTCACCACTCGTAATGGCCGGATAGGGCTCTTCCATCACAACTTCCGTACCTTCATTATTATCAACTTCAAAAAGGATGTTCTTCTGTCCCGGTTCTTTCAGGAAGATACTGAGACGCGGGTCACGGTTTACACGTACATCAGCAACCGTCTTGTCGCCCATATAATAGCCGTCACCATCCGCATAAGAACCGTGAGCATAAACCGGAGTACCATCCTTCATCAGGAAATTCTGTACGAATCCACGGGTCAGACCGATACGGTAATTACCACGTCCGGCAGCGGCATTGATGTTATGAGTAGAGAGTCCGCGGGCATACTGGCGCCACAACAGTACTTCCTTCACATCCGAAAGGTCTTCTTGTGCAAACATATCAAAGTAAGGATTTGACGGGTCATCAGCTGATTGTTGCAACACACCGGTATTCTCCGTCAAACTCCCTTTGTATTTATCTGCTACAAGTTTGGAAGCCTCTACGGCCTGTTCCAAGAAGTACTTCACTTCATTATCAATGTTTCCGCTCGGATACTGATAATTGTTGTGAAGAGATGCCCCCGGCCAGCCTTCTCCACCAGGTACGAATGCCGTACCCTTGAAATTCTGCAACCAAGTAGCCTCGAACAGTGCCACACGTGACTTAACCAGCATCGCAACATCCTTATTGATACGGGTCGTCGCCATATCGACATCACTCATATAGGCATAAGCCTTGTCAAGATCGGAAATGATGAAACGTGCCACTTCATTACGCGGAAAACGTTTGCTGGCTTCACGGAGAGCTTCCATCTCATCGGCAAGCGGTTGGTTGATAATCGGGAAGTCGCCGAACAACTGGAGCTTCTTAAAGTACTCGTAAGCACGCAGGAAGTACATTTCTCCGATATAGTGCTTGATGGTGGCTACACTCCCGGAAATTGTATTTTGTGAACCGCTCATGTCCTCACCGAATTTGGGAAGTGCTTCAGACAAAAAGAAATTAATACGATAGATGCGTTCGAACTTCCAATTGTCACTTTCGCTATGAGGTACTTTCCAGCGATCCTGGGTATAGCGGTCATTGGCATTCACCTCTATCTGGTTATCGGTTCCTTTGTCTTCACCGAAGATGCCATAAGTCCACTGGCCGAATGACGGAAGGACATTGGGATATTCATCATTCAGATTGGCTTCCAACTGGGCCGCAGTGGAGTAATAGGTTTCGGGAGAAATGCTTGACATCGGCTCTCTGTCCAGAAAATCATCGCAGGAAGTCGTTCCGGCAATCACTGCCATTGCCATGAACGCTTTTACAATATATCTATAATTCGATTTCATAATATTCTTCATTATTTATGGGATTAAAGTGATACGCTAAGTCCAAAAGACCAAGTTCTTGAAAGCGGGTATGCATTACCGGCACTCTTGATAGGTGCAGAAGCATTGCTGTCCGTGTTACCACCGCTGATGGTTTCGGGATCGAACAACTTGCTCAGTTTGGTTCCCGTCCACAGATTCTCGCCCGATACGAAGATGCGGCAGTTGGTGATACCGATTTTGCGAATCATGGAAGCAGGCAATGTGTAGCCAAGCTGGAAGTTCTTCAAACGGATATAAGACGCATCCTGCAGATAGCGGGTTTGGGTTTCCTGGTTCTGGGTACTGTCAAATCTCGGACGCGCATAGTATGAATTGACATTGGCGGCAATCTCATGACCGGCCAGCCCGACGGGTTCATCACGGAAGTAATCTTCGTGTTCCTTCAAACCGGTTGACCACCACATACCCCATTGGCCAACGCCCCAGAAGATATTGGAACCCTGCCAGTAGTCACGCTTCATCACTCCCTGGAAGAAGAGGCGAACATCAAATCCCTTGTAATTGGCATTCAAGTCAAGACCGAAATGATAACGGGGAGTATTGTTGCCTATCACCTTCAAATCACCGTGGTCCTCCAAAGTCTGTGCACCTTTGGTGATGCCCGGTTTTCCATCCTGGTCGGCATACATGATGTCACCGGCAGTCCAAACGCCGGAACCGATGGCACTTTGTCCGCCCACTTTATTCAGATGCGCCTGCATCTCATCATCTGTCTTGGCAATTCCCACGGTTTCAAAGCCCCAGATTTCACCAATCTCGCGGCCTGCGATATAAGTATTGATTGAGTTTGTCGGGTTACCCGGGTATCTGTCTATATAAGTACGTGCATCAGAAACATTGAACTTAATGCCATAGCCCATACCGAAGTTGGTGCGGTCCTGCCATCCGATGGTAAGTTCCCAACCCTTCGTCTTCAAGTCACAGTTATTGGTCTTGGGAGTCGCAATACCCAATGTAGCGGGCAACTCTACAGACGGACCTACCATATTGTCCGTATAACGGATATAAGCATCGAATGACCCGGTCAGACGGTTGTTGAACAGCCCCCAGTCAAGACCGATATTCCAGGTACGCACTTTCTCCCAAGTCAAGGCTGTACTGATAAGGTCGCCTACATAAGCAGTGTTTGGTTTCAGTCCATTCTGCAGCCAGCTTCCGTTTGCCTGCTTCAATGTCATGGCACGATAAGTAGGATACCAGCCGTTTGTATTCATATTCCCCAGTTCACCATAAGAGAAACGGAACTTCAACTGATTGCAAACATCCGCAAAATCTTCCCAGAAGTTTTCCTGGGCAATGTTCCAACCCAAAGAGAAGGAGGGAGACAACTGCCAACGATTGCCACGGCGGAAGCGGGAGGTACCATCATAGCGCAAATTGGCCTCTGCCAGATAACGACCTTTATAATCATAGTTCAAGCGGCCAAAGAAACCCGCTGTGGCCCACTCATTACGATAGCCACCCACCTCGGGCACCTTATCCTTACCGGCGCCGTCAATATTCGAAATCAAGTCCAGTTCCGGAAGGTCTTCCACCTGCAAACCATATCCTTTGGCACTAAAAAACTTCTGGCGCATTTCTTCGGACTGAAAACCACCCATTACCTTAAAATTATGATCATCATTGATAGCAAGAGAATAAGTGGAGTAAATATTCCAGTTCATGTAGCTCTCTTTCTTGTAGTCTTGATAGAGACTTGAGGTTCCTTGCGTATCCACAATATTTCCACTCACATCGTGGTTATAGTAAGGAAGTCCGGTTTCACGTGTATCTATAGAATTGGTACTATAGTTGAACTCAACATTGGTAATCCAATTCTTCACGGGTTCGAATACCAAGCTTGCTTGATGATAAACCTTATCTGTCTGCACATCGCGCTCACCACCCAATGCAAGTGACATCGCCGGCGTATCGGCATTACCATTAAAATAATAGCCGTTTTCATCATAAACCGGAAGATTAGGCCAAGTCTGACGGCCGATTCTCTCATACAAACCGCCACCAAAATTGGTAGGACGGCCAAGGTCTTGACGGACATAACGCAAGCTGTAATTGAACTTCAACCATTTGGTCAGCTCGGCACCAAATTTGGCAGTAGCATTATAGCGCTTCAAGTCATCGGAACCATGACGGAGCAAACCATTCTGATCCAGATAGCCCAATGAAGCATAATAATTGAACTTGTCACCACCACCGCTTACACTGAAATTATGTTCTTGCGAGAAGGAAGAGCCCTTGTAGATTTCGGAAAACCAGTCAGTATTGGCATACGCCGTAGTAAACGGGTCGCCTGCCGGTTTACCCCATACATTGCCATCAGTAGGCAAACCGCCACGATTAGTACCTCCCGCAGCCTGGAAGTCAAGCATCTGCTGCATCACTGTATCAGAGAACTGGGCATTGTCCTGACCGTTGCGTGCAGCCTCATTGAAGTAGTTGGCAAAGGTATAGGAGTCCATCATCTCCGGCAGATTCACCGGACTGTTGAAGCGGAAGCTGTTGTTGTAGTTGATAGTCGGCTTGCCCGATTTGCCTTTCTTGGTAGTCACCAAGATAACACCGAACGGTGCACGCGACCCATAAATAGAGGAAGCGGCAGCATCCTTCAATACAGAAATATTCTCGATGTCCTGCGGATTCACCGTATTGATGTCACCTTCCATACCGTCAATCAAAATCAGCGGACTTCCGCTTGAGCCGTCACCGATGGTACCGTTGCCACGGATATTGATGGACATATTCTTGTCCAGTTCACCGGTATTGGTCGTAATCTGCAAGCCCGGTACCAAGCCCTGCAATGCCTGCGTGGCATTCGCTACCGGACGTGCTTCAATTTCCTTCGCCGTAGCCAGCCCCACAGAACCTGTCAGGTTCACCTTCTTCTGCGTGCCGAAACCTACCACTACCACCTCGTCCAGCATTTCGCTGTCTTCTTTCAGAGTCACAGTAAAGGATGTTTTTCCAGCCACCGGCAGCTCTACCGTCTTATAACCGATAAAGCTGATTGTCAAAGTGGCATCCGAAGGGACTTTCAAAGAGAAATTACCGTCAATGTCGGTAATTGTTCCATTCGTCGCATTCCCTTTCTCCACTACACTGGCGCCAATCACCGGTCCCATCGCATCATTAACCACACCTTTTACATTGATTGTCGAACTCTGTGCGTTCAAGAACTGAACATTCAACAGAAGGGCCATACAAATGGCCAAAGTGACATACACTTTCAGCCCGAGTCCTTCAAAGAATCTCTGTCTTTTCATTGTATAAACTTTAAGATTAAACATTAATTGTTTCACTTTCACTCTTCATTTTAACCGTGAAAACAATGGCAAATGTAGGCGAATGCTGATAGGAAGACCTCCAATAATGCTTCTACGAGGTAGAATTTTAGTTATTCGACCTAATTGAAGCATAATTTGACTTGATCTATGACTGTATGAAGCGTTCCTGATATTCCGTCGGCAACATGCCGAATTCCTTTTTGAAACAAGAACTGAAATATTTCGGGTCATTAAAACCGACGGCATACGCCAGATCGGAAACACGCACAGAACTCCCCTTCTCCTCCATAATGCGGCAGGCCGCTTTCAGACGGATGTTACGGATAAAGGCAGAAGTATTCAGTCCCGTCAGGGATTTCAGTTTCTTGTAAAGGGTGGACTTGCTGGTGCCCATCTCCTCCACAAACTGGGGCTGGTCGAAGTCTGAATCTTCCAGATGGCGGTTTACGCAGTCAATGGCACGCTGCATGAAGTCCTCATCAATGCTGGTATAGTCCAGTTCCTTGATTTCGAACACCAGTTGGTTCTTAAAGTCATGCGCCTTGCGTTCTTTGTATTTCAGCAGATTGCGGATGCGTGCATGCAGCACGGCCAGGTTGAACGGTTTACTGATAAAGGCATCCGCCCCCACTTCATAAGCTTCGGCACGGTCTTCCTCCTTGTTCTTGGCTGTCAGAAGAATCACGGGAATATGACTGAGTTCCAACTTGTTCTTCACATACCTGCAAAACTCGATGCCGTCCATTACGGGCATCATCACGTCCGAAACAATCAGGTCAATATCCTCATTGTCAAGCACAGTCACAGCCTCCTGACCGTTTTCGGCCGTATGGACATTGTATTCACGTTTCAGCAGCCGGACCATTAACTGCAAAAGCTCCTCATTGTCCTCCACCACCAATATGGTATGCGCT
The DNA here is from genome assembly GCF_003602695.1 of Bacteroides sp. AM07-18. Lineage (NCBI taxonomy): Bacteria > Pseudomonadati > Bacteroidota > Bacteroidia > Bacteroidales > Bacteroidaceae > Bacteroides > Bacteroides sp. AM07-18. The sequence continues at coordinate 46,152 of NZ_QTLM01000018.1, read as the reverse complement.
TTGGGCTTTTCAGCAACCACATTCTCCGCATTCTCCTCTTCAAGATAGGTAACGGTTTTCTGTACCGGAAGTACAGCTTCCTCATCAATCTGTTCTTCCTTAAAGTAAGAGCGGTCTACGGGCAAGGTCACGATGAATTCCGTTCCCCGGCCTTCCTCGCTCTCCACTTCAATGCTTCCTCCATGCAGCTCCACCAAGTCCTTTACCAAAGAAAGGCCGATGCCCGTACCAATGGTGTTGAACTTCCGGTAATCCCCCTCGTAGAACCGCTTGAAGAGGCTCTTCTGCTTGTCCTTTGAAATGCCACTGCCATTATCCTTTACATGCAACCGGACGAAGTCCCTGTCTTCGGCATACATCAGCGTGACTTGTATATAGCCACCCTCCTTATTATATTTGGCGGCATTGGAAAGCAGGTTGTAGAGAATCTTGTCCAGCTTGTCCGTATCAAAATAACCGATAATCGACTCCGGATTACAGAGTACGGAGAAATGTATCTTGCGCTTTTTGACAAGCGGCAGGAAAGATTCGGCTTCATTTTTCACAAACGCCGCCACATCTCCTGGAGAGACACGCAACTTCAGATTGCCGGTTTCTGCTTTACGAAATTCAAGAATCTGCTGCAACAGACGGATGAGCCTGCTGATATTGCTACCCATTACCGTATAAAGGTCGTCATGCCCGGGAAACCGCATCTTCAACTCATCGACGGTAGCCGAGATAATGGTCAGCGGAGTCAGCAGTTCATGCGTGATATTTGTAAAGAACTGCAATTTGGCATGATTCAGTTCTTCCAGTTTGGACTTCTCCATCTCCCGAAGATGCAGCTCATTACGCAGCTGCATCCTGTTCTTTGCTGTCCGGAGAATGAAGCAGACAATAGCTGCCCCTATCAGTGCATAAATGATATAAGCCCACCATGTAGCCCAGAACGGTGGCAATACCACCACCTCAAGTTCACGGATTTCCTGACTCCAAATGCCATTTTCATTGGTGGCTTTCAGACGGAACCGATAAGTACCGCTCTTCAAATTATTATAATAGGCAAAACGGCGGTTGGCATCCGTATATTGCCAATCCTTGTCAAAACCTACAAGCTGATAAGCATACCGATTTAAACCGGGATTCTTATAAGTAAGAGATGCGAATTCAATACTGAAATTATTATATCCGTAAGGCAGATCTAACTTCCGCGTAAACGAAGGCATGACAGAAGAAATCCGTTCTCTGACCTCCGGTTCCAATACCGCAAAAGAACGGTTGAAGATTTTTATATCCGTAATCAGATAAGGCACAGCTTCATTGTCTTTCTCCAGAGATGCAGGAAGGAAACTGTTATAACCCTTATTTCCTCCAAAGAATAACTCGCCCTCCCTACTGCAAGAAGACTGTGATATGAAAAAGTTATCCTGCAGACCGTCTGCTGTCGTATAGACACGGACCGTAGCCAAATTCTCGTCCATCGGTACAAAAAGCTGTACCAGCCCCATATTAGTCCCCATCCATAGACACCCTTGCCTGTCTTCCTCTATAGACCCTATCATGTCGGCAGACAGCTGATATTCCTGATTCTTTTCCGTAAATACATTTTCCTTATAATCATATAGATACAACCCTCCTCCCTCAGTTCCGGCCCATAGCCTTCCCGATTTATCCACATGCAAACACAACACCGAGTTCGTTGCCAGCTGGCCGTTGTTATAACTATAGTTACTATATTTCAGCGTTTCGGGATGCTGCACATCCCCCATAATATGTATAATTCCATAGTTGGCTGTCGCAATCCAGAAGCTGCCATCCGCATCCTCCACAATATCCTTCACATGATACCAATCCGCCAACCCGCCTCCGGCAAAAGAAAGTGTTCCGAACCTATAATGCCCTCCATCGGCCAAACTGATTCCCATACCGCCGCGACAGCCTACCCAACAATTCCCCTTACTGTCCTCACACAAGGCCGAAACGCAATCCGAATAGAGATAAGGCGTGTCGGATTCAGTCAGCACCTTCACTTTCTCTCCTTTCTCATAAATCAAGATACCACCGTCATAGGTAGCGAACCATACTTCTCCATTCTTACGCTGAATAATGTAATTGACCGTGGGTACACCGGGAATATCCGAGAATTCCGGGATATGGGAAAAGAACGACAACACACCGGTTTCATAATCCTTGCGTGCCAGCCCATAACTTCCGGTACCCAGCCAAAGGTCTTTATCTGCATCGGCAAACAAAGCGCGGACGGCAGTAGTAGGCACGTCATCCTCTGCCAGATTCAAAGAATAGAAAGCAAACGGAGATTGTTTCGTGTCTATCATCAGGACACCGCCGCCAATGGAACCCAGCCAGATATTATTGAAGCGGTCGCGCAACAGTGAATTTATTTCATCACAAGGTATATGATATGCCGAATGCAACGACTTGTAATTAATGAATGTACCGGGATTCTCCTGCTTCATAATGCTCAGCCCCACCCGGGTCCCTATCCACAAGGTATGGGTGTGTACATCCTCCACAATATCATAAACAATATTGTCCGACAAGCTGGCATCATCCCCTATCCTATGCGAATAATGCGTATAAGACACGTTTGCCATATCCTTTGGGTGATTCAAGAGAAATAATCCGCAATCCCAGCCACCGACCCACATTTTCCGGTTTGAATCCTGATAGATAACATGTGCCGAGTTCCGTTCATTGATTTTGGGATATGCATAGAATTTATCCTCCTTCCGGGAATAACGAAAAAGACCACTGGACCAGGTACCGACCCACAAATCCCCATCCGAGTCCTCGAACAACGATTTGATGGAAGCTGCGGGAAATATACCATCGGTGGACTTGCCGTCATACATCACGAAGGAGTCCTTCTCTGCCACATACCGGCATAAGCCAGAATCCGTACCAATCCATACCTCATTTTCCCGGGTGACCAACAGGCATGAGACCGCATTGTTTGGAATGGCAGGCGCAGTATATTGACGGATTTCTCCGGTTTTCTTATTGAGTGTGTTCAACCCCTCTTGTGTACCAATCCACAAGAAGCCGTCATTGTCATCGGCAAAACAATAAATGTTGTTACTGGTCAACAAACCGGGAGTATTCAAGCTCGATTTATAGACAGTAATCTGGTAACCGTCGTATTTACAGAAACCATACCGGGTAGCAAACCACAAAAAACCTTCCTTATCCTGATATATTTTCTGGACCTCATCCGTCGGTAATCCGTCTAATGTAGAAATCTGCTTGAACTTCAAACGGGAAATAACATTCCCATCAGCCGCATGCCCCAAGGCAGGATACATTGTCCAAAAGCTGAACAGGAGAAGACACGTATGCAAACAAAAAAAACTTACTCTATTTTTCATATACCAGATATTAGGAATTATGACAAATATAGCAAGTTCAGCTCACTTTAAAGAAGAATTATGCTCTTTTTTTGTCTGCAAATACTTCAAACAAGGCTTTATTCCTTACCTTTACAGCCGTGTTCTACACCCTAACCGTAGACAAGCAAACAACATATGGAAAATAAATTCGACTACCAGTCTGTGCCTTATGGCTTTGCACATTGCTTCAACAGCCAGTGCGTCCATAAGGAAGAATGCCTGCACCACTTGGCTGCTACCAATTGCACCTCGCAATGTCCTACTTTAAGCATCATCAATCCGAACTGTATCCCTGCCGATACCACCAACTGCCCTCATTTCCGGAAAGCCCTGAAGTGCCGGGTTGCATGGGGCATCCGGCACCTGCTGGACAATGTACCCCACAAATGTGCAGCCCCGATGAGGAACCAGCTTGTAGGACACTTTGGCAAGACCACCTATTATCGCTTTTACCGCCAGGAACAAGGCTTGTTTCCAAAGGCACAAGCATATATCCGTCAGGTTTTCAAACAATACGGAATTGCCGAAGAACCGAAATTCGAGAGATACAGCGAAGAATACAGCTACAACGATTGAAGCATCCGGACAGCTCAGCTCTTACAAAGTTTATTTTTGAAAAACATCTGTCATGCTATCACGCAGAGGGGGATATCCTTTTGATTATAAACCGATTAAAGCGTGAAAGATACCCGTGATAGATAAAAATCTTCACAACCATCCATCACGCCATAACAAAAGCAGTATCCGATACTTACTTCATTCACCACAGAATAGTGCTATATGCCTAGTTCTCAGTATGAAACTTTTAGTTTCTTAAGCAAATACTATTGGTTTCAACCTTCTAAAACAAAAGTTTCAACAAGAGAAACTAAGAGTTTCCCTTAGGAAAACCATTGGTTTCAACAAGTAAAACCTTTTGTTTCAATAGCCGGAAACTATTGTTCCGACAAGCAAAACCAGCGTGGAAGTCTGCACAAAGCATCCCAAATCACCTGCTTTTTCGACTCAAAACATCAGATTTTCCACAGAAAAACGCTGGAATCGACCTAAAAAAGCATGGAATCACTTGCAAAAAGAGCCTGATTGTCGTACCTTAGTACACTGTAAGCAAACCATTTTGCCTGCATGTGACAAAACAAAAAATAGAAATGAAAATCACCCAACTGAGAGAAAAAGACGGGAATCTGACACTGAGCACGACAGACTTAGACACCTTCCTACAGAAAATCAAAACGGAGACCAAAACCCAGCCCGTATCCACTTTCCGCCAGCAACTGCGATACTGCTTGCCCGGCAAGCGCTGCAACGAGGCAGACCGACTGCCCAAAGTACTCCCGGCAGCCGAATTCCGCAAGACGAACGGTGTTTGCCAGATGAAAACCTACAACGGCATCGTGGAACTGACCGTAGGCCCGCTTTCCGGCAAGTCCGAAATAGCCCTTGTGAAACGTCTTGCCTGGGAACAGCCCCAGACGCGGCTCGTATTCACCGGTTCCAGCGGACGGACTGTAAAGATTTGGACTACCTTCACCCGTCCGAACAACTCGCTGCCGGGCAAACGGGAAGAAGCCGAGGTGTTCCACGCCCATGCCTACCGCCTTGCCGTGAAATGCTACCAGCCCCAACTGCCTTTCGACATTCTGCTGAAAGAGCCCAAGCTGGAACAGTACTCCCGCCTCTCCTTCGACCCCGAAGCCATGTACCGCCCGGACTCCATACAGTTCTATCTTGCACAGCCCGTCTCCATGCCCGACGAAACCACCTATCGGGAAGCCCTGCAAGACGAGAAGTCACCCCTGACGCGCGCCGTGCCGGGATATGAAGCCGAAGAAGCCATCATCATGCTGTTTGAGGCCGCCTTGCAGAAGACTTTCGCCGAAGCGACGGGTGCCGGTGCCGACAACAGCCTGCACTCCCTGACCGTGCGCCTTGCCGAGAACTGTTTCCGTTCGGGCATCCCCGAAGAAGAGACCGTGAAGCGTACCTATTTCCATTATTATCTACGCCAAAAAGAGACTGTCATCCGGCAGATTATAAGAAGCGTTTACCAAGAGAACAAAGGCTTCAATACCCAAAGCAGCCTCAGCAAAGAGCAAAGACTTGCCATACAGACGGACGAGTTCATGAAACGCCGCTACGACTTCCGCTACAACACCCAAGTGGGTGAGGTGGAATACCGTGAACGCCACTCGTTCCGTTTCCGCTTCTCCCCCATCGACAAGCGCACGCTGAACAGCATTGCCCTCGACGCACAGAGCGAAGGCATTCCCCTGTGGGATAGGGACATCAGCCGATATATCTACTCCAACCGCATCCCGGTATTCAATCCGCTGGAAGATTATCTGTACGACCTTCCGCACTGGGACGGGAAAGACCGTATCCTGGCACTCGCCCGGACAGTACCCTGCAACAACCCGTACTGGGCCGAACTGTTCCACCGCTGGTTTCTCAACATGGTGGCACACTGGCGCGGCAATACCGACAAGAAATATGCCAACAGCGTCTCCCCCTTATTGGTAGGTGCACAAGGCACCCGCAAAAGCACCTTTTGCCGAAGCATCGTCCCGCCCGAGCTGCGTGCCTATTATACGGACAGCATCGACTTCTCGCGCAAGCGTGACGCTGAGCTTTACCTCAACCGTTTTGCGCTCATCAACATCGATGAATTCGACCAGATAAGCAGCACCCAGCAAGGATTCCTGAAACATATCCTCCAGAAGCCGGTGGTCAACGTGCGCAAGCCATACGCCAATGCCGTGCTCGAGATGCGCCGATACGCCTCGTTCATCGCCACCAGCAACCAGAAGGACTTGCTGACCGACCCCAGCGGCAGTCGCCGGTTCATCTGCATAGAAGTGACGGAAGCAATAGACACCAACCGCCCGATAGACTACAACCAGCTTTATACCCAGGCCATGCACGAACTGGACCACGGCGAACGCTATTGGTTCGACCAGTCGGACGAACGGATTATGACGGAAAACAACCACGATTTCGAACAGATACCGCCCGAAGAGCAACTGTTCTACCACTATTTCCGCGTTGCCGGAAATGACGAGGAGGGAGAATGGCTGTCGTCTGCCGAAATACTGAACCGCCTGCGCCGGTACAGCGCCATCCCGCTGTCCACCAAGAGAGTGAATGTATTCGGAAGGATACTGCAGAAACATGAAGTGCCATCCCGCAGAACACGGTTCGGCACGCTGTATCATGTGGTGGAGTGCAAGAGACAAGAAGATTAGTCTTTAAAATATTCAGACACCGGCAATGCTTCTATCGTTTTATCTCCTACGGAAAATTTGTCATGTTGGTTATAAGTGAGTATCAGTCCATGCCCCATCTTGAAGAAAGACAAGGCATCCAGTAAGCCATCTACTTCCCTTTTCCGGTTTTCTGCGGTCAAGGCATAGCATACCTGGATGGCAAGCTGGGGCACAGAATTGCGTACAACTATAAAGTCGCATTCCTTCCGGTTCTCATTATAATAGAATATCTCAGAATAACGGCGACGCAATTCCGCAAAAACCATGTTCTCCAGCCTCCGACCCTCATCACGGGTGAAAGATGGAGAGGTGACAAATACAACACCATTGTCCACACAATACACTTTCTTCGGGTTCAACAGTTGCGCTTTATATGAATATGAAAATTTCGGAACAAAGTTTATCAAGTAAGTCTGTTCGAAATAAGAGAAATAATCAGACACAGTAGAAGTACTTTTCATTCCCAGTATCTGTTTCAGTTTTGTAGCAGACACCAGATTGCCCACATTCCCCATCAAATAGGCCAAGAGACTTTTCAAAGAGTGGTCATCACGTATATTATATCTCACGGCAATATCACGATATACTATATCATTGACTAAATCCGTCAGAACATCCTGATCATCCAGTTGCAAGTATTGAGGGAAGCCACCCTGATGCAGATAGTCGTACAAGGAACTGTCACCGATAGTCTTACCCGTAAAACCGCAATATTCAGCATACGAAAAAGGGAACAGTTCTTTCGTAATATGTCTTCCTGTCAACTTCGTGCCCAATTCACGACTCAACATCGAAGCATTGGAGCCGGTGATTCCCACATAAAACCCTTCATCCAACTTGCCCCGAATATACACCTCCCAACCATCAACAATCTGTATTTCGTCAAAAAGAAGAGCGATACACCCTTCATGTTCCTTAATAACTTCATCCACTATACGGAAATCACTGAATTCAAATCCATACAGTAAAGGGGTATCAAAATTCAAGGAGAGCACCTCTTCCGGCTTGTATCTATCCACCGATAATTGTGCCAGCAATGTACTCTTACCACAACGGCGAATACCAGATATAATCAGTGCATAGTCTGCTACCAAGGGAGGTAAAGACAACAATAGGTCACGTCGGAAACTTTGAAATTTCCTCAACCGTTCACGTTGCACACGTATGGCTTCTACTATATCCGATTTGCTTATCATAGGGCTATGTCATTTATATTCAGATACAAATATAAACATTCCATTCTGAATAAACAAATCTATCCATTTAGAATAGATAGATTTGTTTATTCGGAATGAAAGCACTACCTTAGCACCTCATTACAAAAATAACGCTTATGCAAGACATTATAAACGGACGTTGCGGCTGGTGCGGAACCGACGAGCTGTATGTGAAATACCACGATGAAGAGTGGGGAAAAACGGTAACAGACGACAAGACACTATTCGAGTTTCTTGTATTGGAAAGTGCCCAGGCGGGACTGAGCTGGATAACCATCCTCAAAAAGCGGGAAGGCTACCGCAAAGCCTTTTGCAATTTCGATGCCGCGCAAGTGGCGCAAATGACCGACGAAGACGTGGAACGGCTGATGCACTTTGACGGCATCGTGAAAAACCGTCTGAAAATCAAGTCGACCATCACCAATGCAAAGCAGTTTCTTGTCATACAGAAAGAATTCGGCAGCTTTTACAACTATACGCTATCCTTCTTCCCCGACCGGAACCCCATTATCAATCATTTTCAGTCATTGAGTGAGATTCCAGTATCATCTCCCGAATCAGATGCCATGAGCAAAGACATGAAAAAACGGGGATTCAAGTTCTTCGGCTCTACCATTTGCTATGCCCATCTGCAAGCTTCGGGGTTTATCAACGACCATCTGACGGATTGCATTTGCCGAAATCAGAAACAATAAAACAAAGAAATATACAGAAGCAAGCAAAACATCAACACAAAGCGGTCACCCTCCCCCATCGGAAAGGCGACCGCTTCAGTGTTATAAAATCTGTTTCTCAGTATGTAATACACTGAGAAGAAATGTTATTCTATTCCGATACTATGGCATACGGGAAAAAGGATGAACGTAAACTCATAATCAGCGTATGGCACCAGGTATTCCGGACGGGCTATACGTCCCCAACTGTCTTCGCAACCCAGACCGGCTTGCACCTTGTCGATACAGAGATTAGTCAAATCAGCTTCATCCACCTCTTGCGAGTGTCCTTGCTCTTTGCTCCAGCCTTCATCTAAAGACTCGATGGTATAGTGCAAGGCAGATGCGGAGAAGGGAGCGGCTGCCACAATCTTGATGCCATTACCAGACTGATCCAACATCTTCCACCAACGAATATCGGTCTTTGTTCCATTTTCCTGCGGACGGATGTAGGGATAGAACTGCTCGGCCACACTTTGGCGATAAATGCCTAAGTCGGCGCAATGATTACGGTCAATATAGTTTTCAACCGGACCGCGTCCATAGTATTCAACGGTTTCAAAGCTGCGCGGCATAGGCATCTGCAGACCGAAACGGAACATGTTCGATACTTTGGCATTCTTGTCGGCAGTCAGCTTCTGGGTCACCTTGACGGCACCGGCATTGTTGATGACATAAACAAGGTTCAGCTTAGCTGAAACACCCGGCATGTCGTAAGCAGATTCTACAATCACCAGATTGTTCTCCGTGCGCTGTTTGAAAGAGGTCAGTTTGATTTCCGGATTCTTCCAAGCGATATATTTGCGTTGCAGATTGGCACCGTAGTCGTTGTCAACAGGCGCACGCCAGAAGTTTGGTTTTAAAGCCTCGCCGTCTTTAATCATATCCCGGCCATTCACTTCGTACTTGGTCAGATAACCGTTGTGCTTGTTGATTTCTACACGGAAAGCATCACCGGAGACGATGAGGTAGTTCCAATCGTTATCCTGTACTTGGGGAGCCGTCATCTCGATATTGCTCTGTTCGCAGTTCTTCAATTCCATGGAAGGAGCTTGGTAAGGATTGAGCGTCAACTGGTCTTTTGCCACTACATGTCCGGCGGAAAGCAATCCTTCACGGTTCTTCAGCTTATAGGAAACATTCAGCAACCACTCGGTGCATTGGCAAGTCTTGCCCAAGTCCAACTTGATTTTGGCTGTCTGTTGGGGAGCTACATTCAGATTATCCACACGACCGGTCCGTATCACCTTACCGCCTTTCAGTACCTCCCACTCCATATAATAGGCAGAAAGATCACGGAAGAAGTATTCATTGAACACATTGATTTCGCCGTTCTTCAAGTCGGCCGGAGTAGTCCAGATGTCCTGATAGATACGGCCTACCTCATACATGTGGGGATTGGGCACACGGTCGGGGCTGATAAGACCGTTATCGCAGAAGTTACCGTCGCTGGCATCAAAACGGTTAAAGTCACCGCCGTAGGCATAAATCATCTTACCGTTTTTTCCTGTCCAACGTACAGACTGATCAACAAAATCCCAAATAAAGCCACCTTGGAATTTGGAATATTTACGCACCAAATCCCAATATTCTTTAAAACCTCCTTGCGAGTTTCCCATCGCATGAGCATATTCGCACTGAATCAGGGGCTTTGTCATAGAATCATCCTCACTGTATTTCTTACATCCGTCATAGCCATAATACATCGGGCAATAGATGTCTGTCTTGCCTGTTTTACCGGCTTGTTCATATTGTACGGCACGGCTCGGGTCTTCAGCCTTTATCCAATCGTAGGCAGCTTCGAAATTAGCGCCATAGCCGGCTTCGTTGCCCAAAGACCAGAAAATGACGCTGGGATGATTGAAGCTACGCTGCACATTGCGCTGGTTACGCTCCATATGTGCTTTCCTATAGTCCTCACGTTTGGCAAGTGTCTCTTCCCCATAACCCATTCCGTGGGATTCGATATTGGCTTCGGCCACTACGTAAATACCATATTGGTCGCAGAGGTCGTACCAGAGATTATTGTCGGGATAGTGGCAGGTGCGCACGGCATTCAGGTTGAACTGCTTCATCACCTGAATATCCTGAATCATGCGTTCGCGAGAAATGACGTAACCACCGTCCGGATCCATCTCGTGGCGGTTGGCTCCCTTGAAGAGAACGGGCTGGCCGTTGACAAGTATCTGACTTCCTTTCAGCTCTATCTTTCGGAAGCCCACCTTTACGGGAATCACTTCACTGCTGCCTTGCAAAGTGGCACGCAGGGTATACAAGTAAGGCGTTTCCGCCGTCCACTTATGAGGATTCTCCACATTTATCAAGGCAGTAGCGCTACCTTTGGCGACAGCTGTAGCCACCTGTTTTCCGGCAGCGTCCAGCAGTTCAAGACTGACATTGCCGCCACCCTTCACATCAAGCTGTACTTTCAGGGAACCGTTCTTATAAGCAGTATCCAAATCGGGAGTGACACGGATGTCCTGAATGCGCTTCTTGTCACGGGCATACAAGTAGCAATCGCGCCCTACACCGCTATAACGGAAGAAGTCCTGGTCTTCCAGATACGTCCCGTCACACCAGCGGAATACCTGAAAGGCTATCAGATTCTTTTGTCCCGGCTTCAAGTAGGGTGTCAGGTTGAATTCAGCCTCCAGTTTGCTGTCCTCACTATAACCTACGTACTTGCCGTTTACCCACAAATACATATTGGAAGTCACGGAACCGAAATGAGCAATGATGTCCTTACTCTTCCAGTCGGCAGGTATTACAATCTCACGACGGTAGGAACCTACATTGTTATTCTCCGTTGGCACCTGCGGTGGATTGTTCTTGAACTGATTGCGCCAGGCATATCCGGTATTCACGTAGATAGGGTCGCCGAAACCGTTCAGTTCCCACATACCGGGAACGGCCATATCGCTCCATCCCTTGTCGTTGAACCCCACTTTCCAGAAATCCGTGGGACGGGCATCGGCATTCTTCACCCAGAAGAATTTCCAGATACCGTTCAGAGTCATGTAATTGGAAGAATGTTCTTTTGCTCCACGAGCCGCAGCATCTGCCGACTCATAGGCAAAATAGTTGGTGTGCATCGGAGCACGGTTCACGGCATTTACTTCAGGGTTTTGCCATTCAGTGAAGGACTGTGCGCTTGCGGCAATGGCAAAAGTCGCAAGCAGTCCGGTAATGAAATGTTTCTTCATGGTAAATAGTTTATAAAAATTAGCAACGGCATACAAGCAGAACCGGTATGCCGTCACAAAGATACGCCTATCCTATAATTAAAAGGAAGAATAATCGTTCAAAAAAGGCTGAATTTAATTCTTTAAATAAGTGTTCATAACTAGTTCACATAATTAAATAGGTGACTAAATGGGAATTTATTTTGATTGAGTACTTATCCGCAAACGATAGACTCCGAACGAACGGGGCTGAAGCTCCAGGCTCAGAGAACGGGAAGCCACCTCCACCGGACGAATACGTGGAACAATAGCCTCCTGCTCCAGTGTATTCTTGGCTTTCCAGTCATCACTTTGCAAATAGGTGCAGGAACCCGAGACAAGCTGCCGCTTCTTCAATCCGCTGAACTCTATCTGTACCTTCTCCGATCTGCTGCCCGCATTGACAAGCTTCAGAATTACTTCTCCCGTAGGAGCATCCAGCACTGCCGATGCATAAAGGCTGTCCTGCCCCGTCACGGGTTTTCCGTCCATTTGCAGGTTCAGCACATCTGTTCCGGCATTCATACCGTACATCTGCTGTACGTAATAGTTGGGAGTCCGCATCATACGGAGATTGTCGAACCAAATCAAATCGGGATTCCACTGCCAGGCATCCACATGGGCAAACAACGGAGCATAGGTAGCCAGGCGCACCACATCGGCATTACGTTCCAGTCCCGTCATAAAAGCTGCTTCGGACAGTGCCGCCAAGAAATTATTGGCTTTCCCGGTGGGGTGGTCATGCGATGCATATTCACCGGCAAAGACTTTCGGTCCTTTACGGTCATAGTCATCATAGCGGGCAGCATTGGCAAAGAACCAGTCGGGAGCCATATAATAATGCTCGTCCACCAAATCCACCCCGATGCGTTTCATTTCGGGCCATAGGTAATCGAACTTGTCCCCATCTGCACTCGGACCGGAAGAACCTACAATCTGCATATCGGGATATTCCGCACGGATGGCTTTCGTGAACACTTCCAGACGCTCGGGATAGACTTCCCCCCACTGTTCATTGCCGATGGCAATCATTTTCAGACCGAACGGTTCGGGATGTCCCATATCGGCACGCACCTTTCCCCACTTGGAGGTTGCAGCACCGTTGGCAAACTCGATGAGGTCGAGGGCATCCTGCACGTACGGGCCGAGTTCTCCAAGGGGAACCACTTCGTTGCTTTCGTATTGGCAGGACAGCCCGCAGCTCAGTACCGGCAGAGGCTCTGCACCGAGGTCTTCACTCAGCAGGAAATATTCGTAAAAGCCAAGTCCGTAACTCTGGAAATAATCCGGGAAAGCTTTATGCTTGAATGTATAGTTCCAGCGATTTTCGTTCAAAGGACGGTTCTCTACCGGACCCACGGAATTCTTCCATTGATAACGGGTGGCAAGGCTGTTGCCTTCGATGATACAACCGCCGGGAAAACGGAATACTCCGGGATTGAGGTCATAGAGGGCTTGTACCAAGTCGGCACGCAATCCATTCTCACGCTTCTTCCAAGTGTTCACCGGGAAGAGAGAGATGTGGTCCATATCTACCGTACCCTCCGTCTGCAACACAACACGCAGACGCGAGCGAACATCGGTAAAAGGAGCTTTCAGCACAGCCGTCAGCTTCTGCCATTCACTGCCTTTCACTTCCAGTTCCTTCTTCAGGAGATTCTCTCCGTTGGAATTCACCAGTTCGACGGAAAGCTTCATTGGTTTGGTATCCGGCGTACGGACATAGGCGGAGAAACGGTAATCTTCTCCTTTTTTCAGGCCGATGCCACGATAACCTTCATTATCCAGTCCGGCACGCAAAAGACAGCCGTCATTGGTAATGCGCACATAATGCGGATTGCGGTCGAAGCAGGGCCGCTCGTCCTGTACCGTCACCTCGCCAAAAGGTATCCACCCCACCAGCGGCTGCGGGAACTCAAAAGAGCGGTTCTTTACCAGTTCGGCATACAAACCACCGTCCGCACCGAAATTAATGTCTTCGAAGAAGATTCCATACATGGCAGGATTTATCCGAGCCGTCGGTTTTGATACATCAACAGTCATCACATGCTGTTGCGCCTGCATGCCAAGAACAACGAACAATGTCAATAGAAATAAAAGTCTTTTCATGGTTTTAATCTGTTTATAACGATAGCATAAGCTAAATTATGACGACATACTTACCTATTCTACATCAATCCTATTTACCGGCAACCATACATCCATCTTGCCCTCACCCCGGTGTGCCCATGCATAATAAGGTATCAGGGTCAGCGTCACATCTCTGGTTGCCAACTTTCCGGCAGCATCAAAACCAAGAGCCTGCACTTCTGTGGTAATTTCGTTGATGCCATACAGCAGTTCGGGCTTCTCCGTCACCTGGAATTTCGGATGACGGTTCAGGATGATATTCTGTATATTAAAATCATTATCGGCCCACTCGGCACAATAAACGATAGGACCACGCTCAACGGCCACCCGTCCACGGTCGGCAACCACTTTTTCATTGGCTTTCACCACACGGGGTTGCATGTCGAAATGCACCTCTACCACATCCCCTTTCTTCCACTTCCGGTCTATCCGGAGATAGCCTTTACGAAGTTCACCGGTCACCTCCTCGCCATTCACCAATACACGATAGCCCAACTTCAGGTCGTCGGCATACGAATAAAGGTCACTCGGAAGTACACTGCCGCGCACCCAACCCGGAATACGGATATTCATCGTAAACGGCAGGTTGCCCTGAGCCACCTTCACACGAATATCTCCGTTCCAGGGGTATCCGGTTTCCTGCTCCAGCACCACTTTCTTTTCATTCAACTTCAGCTCGGCACGGTTGGACAAGAAAAGGTTGACGTACACCTGATTGTCTTTCACGGCATACACATATCCCGGCAAAGAAGGAATGAACCGGCTGATGTTGCTAGGACAGCAGGCACAACCAAACCACGGCTGGCGTGTAATCGTATGGTCGGCATTAAAGTGATACTTACCATCGCAAGACAACGGATTGGGATAGAAGAACTTGCCTCCGTCCAATGAAACGCCGGAGATTAATCCGTTGTAAAGCGTACGTTCCAGCACGTCGAAATACTTGGAATCGCCATGCAGCAGAAAGAGGCGGTAATTCATGTAAACATTGCCGATGGCGGCACAGGTCTCATTGTAGGCAGTCAGATTCGGCAATTCATAGTTATCACCGAAAGCTTCGCCCGTGTGACGCGCACCGATACCGCCGGTAATATATATCTTCTTGCCGACGATATTCTCCCATATCTTGTCGATAGCCTTGATGTAGGAGCTGTCACCCGTAATGGCAGCCACATCAGCCATACCGGAATACATGTAACCGGCACGTACGGCATGTCCCACTGCCTCTTCCTGCTCCAGTACAGGCTTGTGCGACTGCAAATAGATGTCCTTGCGTGCCGTAGTGCCGCGCGCGTCGAGGAAGAACTTGGCCTGGTCGAGATATTTCTTATCTCCTGTCACGGTATAGAGGCGTACCAATGCCATTTCGGCAATCTGATGTCCGGGAATCACACGCTTCTGTCCGGGGCCTTCACCGATATTCTTGCATACGCAGTCGGCATAACGGATAGCTATATCCAGGAAGTTCCGCTTGCCTGTAGCTTGATAATAAGCCACAGCCCCTTCCACCATGTGACCCAGATTATAGAACTCGTGGCTCAAATTCTCCACCTCCGACCAGCGTTCCGGCCCCGACCAATCGTGCGGATGCTTGGGGTTCATGGTACGTGCGGTGTAAAGATACCCGTCCGGTTCTTGGGCGGCGGCCACTATGACCAATACGCTGTCGATATATTCTTCCAGTTTCTTGTCCGGGTAAGTCTGCAAGGAGTAACTTGCACCTTCAATCGTCTTATAGACATCCGTATCGTCAAAGGAGAAGCCTCCCACCTTATACTCATCACTGGGATGAGTAGCTTTCACAAAGTTTTCATAACGTCCCGTTTCCTCACACTTACTGAAAGCCAACGGGATGGTTACCTCGCGGCTTGCCTTCAAGCGTTGTCCCCAGAAACTGTCCGTCACCTTCACTGAAGTGAAAGGAACCGGGTCGATGGGATAACCGGAATGCAAAGTCTGTTGCTTTTGTGCCGACACACTGCCGGTCATGGCTGCAACAAGTGCCAAAGTCAATAATCGTATCATATCTTTTAAGTTTTTAAGTTCTTAAGTTCCCACGCACGGAATTACACGGATTTATCCTTATTTCCCCTTATTCTCATGGATACGTATCACCGTAAACGAATAGGCAGGCAAGGTATAAGGAAACTCCGTACCGCCGATGTCGACGAAGGCGGAAGTCACGGAACGTGCCTGCTTGTCTTTCGGGTCACCCGTCAGGAGCGTCTTCACTGCCGAGGGATTCTGCAAGTCGATGCCCTTCAGCTTCACTGTAGAGGAAACCTCCACCGGAAGCAGGTTCACCAGCTTTACGATATGGTCACCCGTGGCCTCATCCTTTACCACCGAAACGCCGACGCGCTTGCGGACAGCCTCTTGCCCATTACTCAGTGTGATGTGCGAGGTGATGTACTGCGTACCCGCATTCTGTCCGTACATCTGCTGTGTGTAGTAGCCCACGGTAGGCTTCACCTCCGTGTTATTGAAATAAATCAAGTCGGGATTCCACTGCGTATGCCCTTCCTTTGCCAGCAACGGAGCGTATGAGGTCATTTCCACCACATCGGCATTACGTTCCACAGAAGTCAGATAGAGGGCTTCTGCCAACGCTGTCTCTATGTTGTTGGGACGTCCGGGCAGGTGGGCGGCATATTCGCCCAGATAGACCTTGGACTTGGTACGGTCATAACGGTCGTAGTAGTCCTGGTTGTGAATCATCCAGCCCGGATCCACGTAATAGTGTTCGTCCACCATGGGCACGCCCATTTCCGTGGCAAGGCGCCAGCCCTCCGCATAGTCCGTGCCTTCGTAGAAGGGACCTACGGTGCCGACAACCGTAATCTCGGGATGCTTCTCCCTGACAGCCTTGTATATCATGGCAAAGCGCTCCTCAAACACTTCGGTAATCATATCCTCGTTGCCGATGCCGATATACTTCAGATTGAAAGGCTTGGGATGGCCTGCCTCAGCACGCTTCCTGCCCCACACGGTGCGGCGTGCATCGCCGTTGGCATACTCTATCAGGTCGAGCACATCCTGGATATAGGCAGGCATCTCTTCCATCGGGATGCCACCCTGCTGGCCGTAGCGCATCAGTTCCTTGTTGGCCCCCTGCGGACAGTTGTCGGCATAGTGCGAGTGTGTGCCCGAATTCTGGCACGGCACGCCCGCTGCCAATACCGGCAGAGGTTCGGCACCTATATCTTCGCAGAAGCGGAAGTACTCGAAGTAGCCCAGTCCGCGTGTCTGATGATACCCCCACAGATTGCGCAACGGCTTACGAGCCTCGAGCGGTCCGATAGAGCCTTTCCAGTCATAGATATTATCAATGCCGTCGCCATGAGCCACGCAGCCGCCGGGGAAGCGGACGAAGCGTGGATGCAGGTCGGCAAGCGTCTGCGCCAGGTCGGCACGCAAGCCGTTCTTATGGCCCTTGAATGTATTTTGCGGAAAAAGGGAAATCATATCGAGATGCAGTGTCCCCACCGTCTGCGGCTGGAGCGAGAGGACGGCGGCACGCACGTCGGCATTCGCCGTCAGCACCGTCTGCTGTTTCTTCCACTCTTTGGAGGACACATTGACGGAAGAGCGGGCAATCTCACGGCCCGTCTGGTCGAGCAGGCAAACAACCACCTTGCCTCCCTTGCTGCCCGGTGCCACGCGGGCGAAGAGAGAGAAATCGTACTTCTCCCCTTTCTTCAAGCTGATGCCGTCGAAACCGTCGTTCTGCAATGTCACTCCGGGACGAGCTTCCAGTACGGCATAATGAGGATTGTTGGGATGGATGGGGTCGGCAGTGGCAATGGTTACGGCAGCCGAAGCATTGCCCTTTTTCACCGCCCAGGCATATGTAGCGTCCCAACCTTGACGAGAACCGTCTTTGGACGAATACTCGAAGTCACGGTTCTGTACCAGCTCGGCATACAGCCCGCCGTCCGCTGCATAGTTGATGTCTTCGAAGAAGATGCCTATCAGATGCTTGCTGATGGGTTTTGCACATTCCGTCTCCACCTCAATAGTCGCCTCCACCGGTTTCAGGCCGGCAAAACGAATGGGGTCTTGCTCGGCACGTTCGGCATAGAGTGCCTGGCGGTACTTCTTATGCTCCGCAAAGGAGATGACACGCTGCACCGTGGCATACGGCACACGCTGCATCCAGCCCTGCTGCATGGTACCGTTCAGCAGAACCTCCTTCCGCACGGTGGGATAGACCTCTGCCGGCCGGTATTCGGCAAGGCGGGAACGGTCAAAGTATTTCTGCGCTTTCCATTGCAGCAGGTCGGGAGACTCGACGTATGCAAGGGAGTTTCCGCTTTCCGTCAGTTCCCAGATACAGTGCCAACGGTCGTCGGCACGGGTCTGCATCAAGTGCGGTTTCAGCATCCGCTTCATTTGCCCCCAGGGGCCGAAGTCCGAGTTGACAAAGGAGCTGCCCTCTGCCACGCTGAACCATCGGTTGCCATTGGGACTCCAGGCTAGTTTCAGACCGCCACTGCCGTCGGCATGGGAGTAGGAAAAGAGATAGACTGAATCGGGTTCATTCGCCACTCCATTCGTTATAGCCTGCAAAGGAACGGTCAGTGTCAAGAACAGACACAAGGACAATAATTTCAAGAATCCATTCATGGTATTAAGTCGGTATTAATCATTTACATTTAGTTCGATAGTCACAATCAGCCGTATTCTGAATGCCATTCAGTCGTATAGTGAATGCCATTCAGTATACGACTGAATCAGGACAATTATAGACCTCTGATAATCAAAGATTTGCAAAAGGAGTAATCCGTTATGATATATCATTACAAAACAAGGGTTGCTCCATGCCTTCTTTATTCCACGATTACCGCCCCTCCCTGCGGCTGAACCGTGAGTTGCAGAGAGCCGTCAGCCTTTATCCTCTGTAGCTTTAATTGAGGCTGCATCTTCTTGTCATCACTATACAGAGACACCTCTTGTCCTGCCAGCATAGGAAGGTCAAGTTTCAGTTTCAACGGTTCCACCGTTGCATTGGCAGCGGCTATGTACCACGTGTTTCCATGACGGCGGGCAAGAACAATATATCTCCCCGGATAGCCGTCAATGAAACGGGTCTCGTCCCAAGTAGTGGGCACTTGTTTCATAAAGTCGAGGCAGATTTGCGGAGCATCCGTCAGGTTATTAGGTGCCAAGGCGAAGTTCTGGATAGGATTTTGAAACAGCACTGCCGTTGCCAGCTGAAAGATGTCCGTGGTGCGGCGAATAGTTCCACCATCGTTGCTGCGGTTCAAACGCTTGTTCAGGAACACACCGCCAAACTCCATGCATCCCACAGCATTGCGGATGAAAGGGTGCAGCGTGGCATTGAACGCCTCGTTATCACAGAAATGCTGACTAAATACCAGATTCTCGGAAGCCAGCACCGCCTCGCTGCCTACGTAATTGGGATACATCCGTTCCCAGCCGCGAGGCAAGGTACAGCCGTGGAAGATAACCATCAGACCGTGGTCGTCGGCATCGCTCAGAATCTCCTCGTACAAACGCAGGGTCTCCTGCTTGTCACCGCCGAAGAAGTCTACTTTGATACCCTTCACACCCTGGCTTTGCAACCAGCGCATCTCTTGCTTGCGGGCAATGGAGTTATCCATCCGGTTGACGGGACTCTGCTCTATATCGTTCCAGTAACCACTGGAGCTATACCACAAAAATACCTCCACACCCTTGCTACGGGCATACTTGATAAACTGTTCCATGCGGTCGCGACCGATGTTGTTGTCCCACCAGTTGTCAATCAATACATATTCGTATCCCATGGCGGCTGCCAAGTCAACATAGCGCACCTGGTCGTCGTAGTTGATGCTGCCGTCCTGCCAGAGAATCCAGCTCCATGTGCCACGGCCCGGCTTGTAATCATGGGTGGTGGTATAGCGTGGTTCCACTACATCCCAGGGGACGGTGGTTTCCACAATCGGCTTCAAGGTTTCCCCCACCGTCACAGTACGCCACGGCGTGGAGCCCGGCAGGGAAAAGGCAGGTGCCACCGTTCCATTGCCGTTGTTCTCTTCCGGCATGGGGAAAGCAATGCGATACACGCCGTTATCCCAATCACTCAAACGCGAGCCACAATAACGGCTGTCCACTCCGGTTTCACTGAGCAGTACCCAGCCGTCATCCCCCACCTTGAACAAGCAGGGAAATGTATATCCATGTCCATAACCCGAACGTTCGTTCATCGGGGTATCTGCCTTATATTCTTCTTCGTAACTGGGTTTGGTACGCTTCCACCCTATCATGGCGTCGCTCTGCGGACAAAGGAAAGTGGTGGTCTGCGACGGGAAGCGGAAGCCGGTCCGTTCGCTGTTCACCGTGACGCTTCCTTTTCCCTGCTCCCTCGGCAGGGTGTAACGGAAAGCCACGTCATTGTTGCTGACGCGGAAAGTTATCTGCACATTCTTCCCCTCACCGTTGACGAATGAACAAAGCAATTCGTTTGCCCGGTAATGGATGTGCGAAGCTTTGATTCGGGATTGTTCATAAACCGTATCAAGAGCTGTGACTTTATGTTCCTTCAACTGCAATCCTCTATAGAAATCACCCACATTTGTCTCCATCCCCAAGGGAGAAGATTCCAGCATTTGCTTTCCATTGTAGGTGACGGCGTAAGACACTTCGCCGTTGGCTGACGGGCAGGATACCGTAAGCTGCAATTTTCCATCCGGACCATTGACAGATACACTCTGTGCTGCCAGCGGACCTGAGAGGGCAAACAACCAAACCAGTAATTTCAATCTATTCTTCATGGTATTAAATTATTATGTTATATCATTAAATTAAAAGGTAGGCACCACCGGCCTGATGGTTCCGTCTTCATTGAACTCCATCCGGTCTATGCAGACTTCACGATGAACGCCGGGGCCATCTTTCAAGTACCATTTATTAATACGGTGGTAAACGATTCTCCACTCATCTGTACCGGGAATCTGCAATACAGCGTTGTGTGCCGGACCGTAAATTTCCTTTTCCGGATTCTGAATCAGCACAACGGGTTGCTTGGCAACTTCGATAGGACCGAGCGGCGACTTGGATGTACCGTATGCCACATGGTAATTGGGCGAACCGGTATCGTCTACCGACCACATGAAATAGTAGAGCCCGTTGCGATAAAAGACATAGGCTGCTTCGCGGAAAGCATAGTCCTGCAAGGTGCCTCCCGCCGGCGTCATCACCGTAACGGTATTTTCCTTGATGGACACCATATCGTCGTTCAGCTCGGCACCTGCCATGTAGCCGTTGCCCCAGTAAAGATAGGATTTGCCCGAAACAGGGTCTGTAAACACATCCACATCAATCTGTTGCCCGCCACCGACGGGCGAAGCGGTAATGATAGGGCGTCCCAAATCGGTGAAAGGGCCGGCAGGAGAATCGCTCGTAGCCACTCCAATCTGCTTGCCGCCGCCATTCTTGGGGTTTCCACTGTAATAGAAGAAGTATTTATACTTACCGTCCACTTTTTTCTCTTCAATGCAAGGCGCCCAAGCATTGCCATCTGCCCAGGGCACTTGCTCCGACTTCAAGTCCAGCATGACGCCTTCATCCTGCCAGGTCTTCAAATCCGTGGAGGAGAATACGGTGAAATACCAGCCTCCCCAACCCGGCTGTCCGTCCGTAGTAGAATAGATGTAATACTTTTGGGTCTGATGGGAATAAAGGATTTCCGGGTCGGCATGGAAACCCGGCAATACGGGATTGTTGGGCAATGCGCCCAGTTCTGTCGGCTTACCCCATTCATCGGTAATGCGCAACAGCTCATGGCGGGTAATGGGGATAATGGTCCCATGACGGGGATGGAAGTTCATCTTCACCTCGCTGTCTATCACCTTAAAATTCTTCAAGTCAGTGGTTTCCGTAAACTGATAGCTTCCTTTCATATAGACGTCGTACATCAGGATATACTTATCCTGCCCTATCAGTTTGAAAGTGCCCGCACCCTCTACGGCTTCCTTAGTCTGTTGCTTGTAATCGGGTTCTTCCGTCCATGCCCCGGAGGTCAAGGAACGGGTGGTGGCCACCTTTATGCCGTTTCCATGCCCTTCCGTCTTATAGAAAAGGTGGAAAACACCATCCTTATAGACAATGTCTCCATCGATGCACGATTTCCCGTTCTCCGGCAGAAACAATGGCTTGGGCTCTCCCTCCAAATCCGTAAACTCCGCATTGGCATAAGCATAATATATGACATCGGCTCCATCGCCATGCAGCATGGACCAATACACCATGTACTTTCCCGCCTCCGGGTCGTAGATAGTCTGCGGAGCCCATACACGCTTCAAATCCTCCTGACCTGAATAACGTTTCTGTATATTGATAACGGAGTGGGACCAGTTGACCAAGTCGGTAGATTTCAGCAAAACCATGGCACGGTTTGAACTCCATCCATTGGCTGAAACCATATCTGTCACTACCATATAGAAAGTCTTGCCATCCTCGCAACGAAGGATATGCGGGTCGCGGACTCCCCCGGTGGAGCTGATGACTTTCGAGTCGATTACCGGTTCATTATCATTCAATGCCCAGTAGGTATAACCGTCCATGCTTACAGCATAGCGCACAGCTTCTTCATCGCCACTATTCCCAGTGAAATAAGTGAACAAATAAGCTACATAATCTTTTTCGGGAAAGGATTTTTGCCAGGAATATCCCGGAAGTGCAAACAACGATAATAACATTGCTGCCAAAAGCATCCGGAAAGTGTTTTTCATCCGTACAATCATAATCTTTTTATATTAAACCTTTTAACGGGTGTAAAATTAACACTATATACATTATAATACAAAGAAAGTGTATATGTTGTGTAACATATACACTTATTTAATCTCTCCAATCAGTCGGCATTCAAAAAACGCACCATCTCACAAGCTGCCAGCAGAAATGCCCCTACCCCAAAGTTAGCAGTAGAGTTGGCATCAACCACCTGTCCGGGAATGGCTTTCTCGCCAATCGGCTGTACATACCCTATGCGGCCATCGGGCTGCAAGGCTACAGTAGTCAGATAATTCCACGCCTTCATCACTACGGGTTGATAAGCAGCCTTGTCCAGCAAGCCGTTGTTCATCCCCCATAACAGACCATAGGTAAAGAAAGCCGTACCGCTGGTTTCAGGACCGGGAGCATGCTCAGGGTCGAGCATACTGCGTGTCCAGTAGCCTTCCGGCTGCTGGCAGGCAGCCACGGATTTGGCCATCGTCTGGAAGCGGTCTATGTACTCCTGGCGGTATTGGTCTGTTTCGGGCAGGTCTTTCAGTACCTTTGCCAAAGCAGCCAGCACCCAACCGTCGCCACGTGCCCAGAAGTCTTTCTTACCATTCACACTTTTGTGTTTTGGATAAATATATTTGCCGTCGCGATAGTATAGGCCTTCCTCCGAATCGTACATGATACTGTTGGCATAGGTCCAGTATTCATGCAGTTTCTCCAGATATAACGGATTGCCGGTCAGCTTGTACATCTTTGTCATAACGGGCATTACCATGTAAAGTCCGTCCGCCCACCACCAATAATCGTTCTTGTCCGTACTCATCTGGTATTCCATCACTTCGCGCGCACGGGCTATCTTCCCGGAATCCGGCTTCACGGTATACAAATCCGCATAAGTCTGGAAACAAATCTGATAATCACCGAAAAGCACATAATCATCACTCTCCCCATAGCTGTACTTCCACTCTTCCTTGTTGTCACTCTTCGCGCCTTTCCATTCATTATGTTCTGCCCACGCCTCGGAATAGGCATAGCATTCCGGATTACCGGTCAGGAAGAACACCTCCATGTTTCCCGTATGATAGGCGGCATTGTCCCAGAAAGAGCGCCCATGTTGCGGATGGGTCTCCTGCCAATAGTTGTTCACCCGATTGATAATCTCAATCACTTCTTCCGGTTTCGGCTGCTGAGCGGTGCATGAGAACAGTCCCCAGCAAAAAGCCAAACCCAATAAAAATAAGCATGTCGTTTTCATATACTAATACTGTTCTTTTATCTTATCACTTCCAATACATATACCGGTTGCGGTGCAAACTCCACAACCCGCTCTCCGTCTCCTTGCTTGGCATGCTGCACAAACAGATGCAGCTGCTTCCTGCTCTTCCACAATTCCGTGTCATGAGACGGTTCCCAGGCACCGACAGTGAAGTCGGTCAAATCGCTGATGCTCCACTTACTGTTTGCCACATCCGTAGCGTGCGCCAAAGAGACTTTGCTCCCCCGTTCTTCATCCCTAAATACATAAAATATCTCCCCGCCATCTACTACGATGCGCGGACGGGCCATCGGAATCATCTTCGTGCCTCCACCTTTCAGGGAAAACGGAGTGGTACGCCCGGAGACCTGGCGGCTGTGCCACATCTGCCCGTCATGCCAGACAATCCGGTATTGCGGGACGTCGCTGTCCGGGTCGCGCCAATAGGAAGCAATGTACGGATTGCCGCCTGCATCGGCACTCATGCTGGTCTGGTTTATCAGTTCCGAATTCTGAGGAATGCGGCAGGCATACTCTGCATTACCCAGACGGATGGGCAAATCATATTTCTTGCCATTTGCCTTATACCATGTTACGCCATTGTCAAAGGAACGGGCGTAGCATAGGTCATGGTTGGTTTCCACATGCCAAGTCTCGCGCCAGACCCACGACAGATGGATGGTTCCAAGCTCATCTACATATAGCTGCCAGTAAGCATTGCGCTTGTTCTCGCCATCAATCAGTACATCCTGCACACGGCTCCATTTCTTCTCCTTCAAGGAATAGCGGTTCATCACCAGGTTGCCCCGGCCGGAAGAACCGGAACGGTATGCAAACAGCAGGTCGCCTCCGGACAGCAGATAAAACTCCGGATAGGTTACATTGCCTTCATCCACGCCCGTCATGGGCTCCTTCTCACCCAATTCCAGTGAATGGGGTGCAATGCTGCGACAGTAGTTCAAGAGCTGTCCGTGATGGTCGAAGGCTACATGAATATACCCGTCACCGTCCAGCATCATGCTGATGACGTTATGGGCATCCTTCACATTCCCTTTATACTGTGTGCGGTGCAGTGTCCACTGTCCGGCATGGAGGTTCCGTTTTCCAAGAGTCAGGAACCCTTCCGCATCATAGTAACTGATGTATTGCTCGTCACCTTGCGTCACCAGCGAATTATTACGGAATACGGCAGTGTTGACGGAAGTCTGGCTGTATCCTTTCCCCACTTCCACCAGATGCGTTTCGGGAAGGACACCGGCAGCACCCTGTGCACAGAGTGCCACCGGAAATCCACCAATCCCCCAAACAATTAATATAAATACTATAAAAAATGAATCAGTCTTACTCATAATAGGCATGGTCTTTGGGGAATTCTTCACCACCCCACGCCTTTTTCGAGGTCCATGCCTGCGGAGCATCTGTCCAGAACGGATGGTCGGCGGGCAAGCCCAGGGGCAAGAATGCCAGGGAAGCCATGTAAAGGCTGCCGTTGTTAGTATACCAGTCGGAGATATGAGGCTGGGAACCATTGAATCCCAATGTCAGAAAACCTTTCTCGTTGAAGTTCCGGTTGTCACCGAACATACGGTTGATGACAGCTGTCATGGCAGCACGTACCTGTCCGTTCGACAATTCCTTGGGCAACCATCCACGCCATGCCAACAAAGCCAATGGTTGGAGGGTACCGGTGCGGTAGGTAATGGAACGCCCGAATACGGGGAAGGCCCCCTCGGGAGAGATGAAACGTTCCAGAATCATGCCGAAACGCTGCATGCGCTTCTGGGCACGCTGGAAATTGCAATTCGGCGCATTCCATATCTTATTTTTTCCACTGTTCGTAAAGACTTCCAGACACTCCACATACATGGGATGGAGTACGAAGCTGTTGTAATAGTCAAAGGCAAATCCCGGTCCGTCGCTATAGAAGCCGTCACCTACATACCACTCTTCCACCTTGCGCAGAGCGGAGACAATACGGTAAGCATCACTCTTGGAACCAGCCTTGCGCAGGAAACATTCTACCGTAGACGAGAACAGCAGCCAGTTGGTATAAGGAGGGTCCACACGGCGCAACTGGGTGAACTCTTCAATGTAACGCCGTTTGGTCAAACTATCCAGAGGCACCCACAAAGCATCGTATCCTCGCAGGAAGCTTTCAGCAACATAAGCGGCATCGACCAGCGGCTGCCCCTCTTTCCGCCAAAGTAGGTAATCCTGACTTTCCGGGTCTACCGCCTGCGCATAACTTTTCAATGCCCATTCGCGGAGCTGCCTGCGCTGCTTGCCTTCGGCAGTGTCATCGTCCGGCAAAGAGAGCCAGGGCGCCAACCCCGCCATCAGACGGCCGAAACATTCCATATAGGTCACCCGTTTGTCGCGTCCATCCCAAGTGGGACTAAGCTCCACCTGCATATTTTTCTGGAGCTTCCCTTCACTCATATTGCTCAGTACCGGAGCAGCCATTTGATACAACACCCCGGCCCAAAGTTCGCGGTCTGTCACTTCCTTCTCTTTTTTCTTCTTGGCAGCCATTTCCTGAGCGGGCAGCAATAAAACTGCCACTAGCAGCAGCCATAAGTAGTTACTTTTTCTCATGATATTATTTAAGTTTGTTTTTCAATACTGCAAAATTACCCCATTCCCGGTAATTTCGGGGGCACTATTGTTTCAAAAAGGGGTAAATATCGGTCATTAGTACCCCAAAAGCTCAGAAATCACAAGAAAAAGCCTAAGATTAAACCGTGCTACGACGGGAGTGAATAAAGTATTTGCCGCTATATTTGTTTCTTCATGAACTGCACCAGTACAAGGGCAATGCAATAAGCTATAATCTGTTCAAACCAAAAGTCAAGTCCTTCAAACATATTACTCATTATTTTAATAGACACCCATTCCTTTTTCTGATAACAAAGGAAAGGAGTTTATTCGGAATAATGAATTTCCATACGACTCAAAAAATGTTCTATTTTTCCGGATTACAGACAAAACTGAGAATATCCACCAAGACACTGAATACTTCCATATTACATTAAATGTCCCGAAAACCGATATATTCTCCTGCCAAAAGACTATTTTTGCAACAAATATCCATAAGCATACCATGGCAGGCATCTATATTCATATACCTTTTTGCAAGACACGCTGTATCTATTGCGATTTCTATTCCACCACTCGCAGCGAATTGAAGCAGCAGTACATCCGTGCCTTGTGCACTGAACTGAAAACCCGCAAGGGTTATCTGAAGGAAGAACCGATAGAGACCATCTACTTTGGCGGAGGAACTCCCTCACAGCTCGCTCACGAAGATTTCGAACAGATATTCCGGACTATCAAAGAGGTGTATGGAACAGAACATGCCGAAGAAATTACCCTCGAGGCCAATCCCGACGACCTGACGGAAGAATATGTGTCCATGTTGCGCACCCTCCCCTTCAACCGCATAAGCATGGGGATACAGACATTCGACGCCCCCACCCTGAAACTGTTGAACCGCCGGCACAATGCCGCGCAAGCCATCGCAGCCGTACACCGCCTCCGCCAAGCCGGCTTCCGGAATATCAGCATCGACCTTATCTATGGACTGCCGGATGAAACAGACCAACGGTGGGAACGCGACCTGCAACAAGCCGTCGGCCTTGATGTGGAGCATATCTCCGCTTATCATCTGACTTACGAAAAAGGCACCCGCATCTACGAAATGCTGCAAAGCCACCGCATCAGCGAAGTAGATGAAGAGAGTAGCGTGCGCTTCTTCTCGGCGCTCATGGACACCCTGGGAGCCGCGGGGTATGAGCATTATGAAATATCCAACTTCTGCAAGCCCGGCATGTACTCACGCCACAACACTGCTTACTGGAAAGGCATTCCGTATTTGGGGTGCGGCCCTTCCGCCCACTCCTTCAATGCGGAGACAAGGGAATGGAACACAGCTTCTCTGGAAGGATACATAAAGTCCATTGAAGAGGGACAGCGTTCCTCCGAAACAGAAATCCTGGATAAAGTGACCCGTTACAATGAATACATCATGACTTCCCTGCGTACCATGTGGGGAGTCTCCCTGACATATACGGAAGAAGCCTTCGGCACAGAGTTGCGCCAATATTGCACGAAGATGGCAGCCCCCTACCTCCAAAGCCACAAACTGGAGATGCAGGCAGACCGCCTGCACCTGACCCGGGAAGGCATCTTTGTTTCGGACGGTATAATAAGTGACCTGATGTTCATTGATTAACAACAAAACCGGGAGACTGCATGACCGAACAAGAAGTCAGACGCTATCTGCGCCAAATGAAGGAAGAAGACTCGGAACGGGCTTTTCACAGTTTCTACAATCTGTGCTACGACCGCTTGTTCCGTATTGCCTGCTATTTCGTGAAGCACGAAGAGTGGGCGCAAGAAATTGTGCTCGACGTCTTCATGAAGCTTTGGGAACAACGCGCCCGGTTGCCGGAAGTGAACAACATAGAGGATTACTGCTTTATCCTTACCAAAAACGCCTCCCTCAATTACCTGGAAAAAGAGAACCGACACCCTACACTCTCGTCCGAACAGCTTCCCGAACTTTCCGGCCAGGCCGATTCTCCCGAAGACACTCTTATCAGCGAAGAACTGTTTGCCCGATATGTCAAGGCGCTCGACCGCCTGCCGGAGCGTTGCCGTGAAGTATTCATCCGCCTGCGCGAAGAGAAACAAAGCTATGCACAAGTGGCGGAGGAGCTGAACATCAGCACAAAGACAGTAGACGCGCAACTGCAAAAAGCACTCACAAGACTCAAGGAAGCATTGCTGACGGAGTGAACTCTGCTTCATCTTCCTCGCAAGAAGCCCCGTATGCATGTATGAGATGCACATCTCAAGCTGCATGAGATGTACATTTCGCACAACATGAGATGACATCTCATGCAGACTTTCCCTATTGATTGAAACAGAGAAGCAAGGAAGTCATACGTAGGCAGGACGGACTTTCACGGACAAAGAGCTTCAGATTAACATTATTTCAGGATATAGGCATAGGGAATTCCTGAAAAGCAGCTGTCTTTACATACGGAAAAGGAGTCATAGGCTCTTAATAAATTGCCAAAAATGAAAGTGAATAACGAGAATTTCGACAAGGTACTGAACAAACTGGTTGCTTCTACCCGTTCCCCACGAGGACGCTTTACGGCAGAGAACAGCTGGAGGCTGCTGGAAAGCCGTTTGCTAAAGCGCCGCAGCATGAAGCGGTTCTGGATGCGTACAGCCAGTGCCGCAGCCGTAGTCCTGCTCTGTGTAACGAGCTGGGCAGCCTATCAGTTCTTATACGTAGCACCACAACGGGAAGCCATTCCCACAGAAGCCATACATACTACCGAGGAAACCCAAGTAATCCATAGCGTACTGACATTCGATCAGCAACCCTTGCAGGAAATCGTCCGTCAACTTTCCGAAACGTTCCGTACCGATATACGTATCGAAGGAGACAGCCTGAAGAACTATCATATGACAGCTACCTTCCGCGAAGGGGAGAGTCTTACAGAAATCCTCGACCTACTGAAGGACGCCGGCAACTTTACCTATAAAAAAGAAAACAACACTATTATCCTTACTACTAAACTTAACTGACAATGACCAGCTCTACTATCTGTTCGCACCACCGCATCAGAACCGTACTTCTGATGTGTGTGGTTCTTTTAAGCGCCTCACTCCATGCACAGGCACAAAACAAGGAAACACGTATAAACCTGAATATCCGTAACGCAACTTTAGAGAGTTTCGTGAAGCAA
This sequence comes from Bacteroides sp. AM07-18, assembly GCF_003602695.1. Classification (NCBI taxonomy): domain Bacteria; kingdom Pseudomonadati; phylum Bacteroidota; class Bacteroidia; order Bacteroidales; family Bacteroidaceae; genus Bacteroides; species Bacteroides sp. AM07-18. The sequence goes on along the minus strand of NZ_QTLM01000018.1, from coordinate 16,472 downwards.
CTGGAAAATGCAACCGGATTCTCCTTCATCTATGGGGAAGAAGTAAAGCTCACGCACCGCATCACACTGGAGATGAAACAAAAGAACATCAGTGAGATATTGCAACGTGCCTTTGAAAACGAACCCATCACGTTCGAAATATCCGGAAAGCACATTCTACTCCATAAGCGGCCCGTGCCGCAGAAACCCGTTAGCCGTAAGTTCACCATCAGCGGATACGTGACCGACGGAGCGTCTTCCGAGACGCTGATTGGTGCCAATATCCTTGAGAGTCGTCGTTCCACAGGTACTGCCACCAATCCTTTCGGTTTCTATTCCCTCACCCTGCCGGAAGGGGAAACGGAACTGGTTTTCTCCTACCTGGGCTACGAAAGCCGGCATAGCCGGTTCGAACTGACGAAAGACACCTTACTCAACGTCAGGCTGGACAGCAATAACCAGCTGGCAGAGGTCGTGGTGCTCTCGGACAAGCGGGAGGCCGGCATAGAAAGCACAGCCATGGGAGCGCATGAGATACCGATGACACAAATCAGGCATACCCCGTCCATATTGGGAGAAGCCGACCTGCTGAAGACCATTCAGCTGATGCCGGGTGTGCAAGCCGGTATGGAAGGTTTTGCAGGCATGTATGTGCGAGGGGGAGGTCCCGACCAAAACCTGGTTATGCTGGACGGAATTCCTGTTTACAACGCAGACCACCTGCTGGGAGTATTCTCCATCTTTACGCCCGAAGCGGTAAAGAACACCACACTCTTCAAAAGTTCTTTTCCTGCCCGCTACGGCGGGCGTCTTTCGTCTATAGTAGATGTACGGACCAACGACGGGGACATGCATAAATACCACGGCGCATTCAGCATAGGCCTGCTGACGGACAAACTGCATATCGAAGGCCCTATCTGGAAAGAACGGACCTCCTTCAGTTTCAGCGCACGAGCCATCCCCACCCTATTCTTCAAAAATCTCATTGTAGACAAAGACGACACCTATTCCGACAAATACAACTACTATTTTTACGACGTCAATGCAAAGGTCAACCATAAGTTCAGCGACCGTAGCCGCATCTTCCTCAGTTTCTACAAGGGGAAAGACCACTATCATTATGACAGTTACTACCACGGTGACAATTACGACAACAGCATTAAGAATTATTCCAAGGACAACAGCCATCTGAATTGGGGAAACACCATCGCCTACGGCCGCTGGAACTATGTATTCAACAGCAAGCTGTTTTGCAACACCACCGTCTCATACAACAAATATGAGATGGGGCTGGACGGAAACATGGAAGATACCTATACTGTCGCCAATAAAGTACAAGACAGATACTATTACTCCTCCAAGTTCAACTCCGGTATCCGTGACTGGAGTGCGCGTATGGACTTTGACTACACCCCCATGCCGCAGCACCACATCAAGTTCGGTGCAGAGTACATCCACCATACGTTCCGTCCGGGAATAGCTACCTCGAAAATACAAGATATAGATAATGGCGCCCTCCAGGAAGATACGGTTTACAATACCAGCAACAGCCATGCCATGCGCGGACAAGAAATCTCCCTTTACGCCGAAGACAATTTCAATGTAAACGCCAGGCTCAGTCTGAATGCAGGTGTACGCACATCGCTGTTCCACACACAAGGGAAAAGCTACTATTCGCTGCAGCCCCGCCTTTCCGCCCGCTATGACCTCGGACAAGGATATTCTGCCAAAGCATCCTATACGTGCATGGCACAGTATGTGCATCTGCTGTCCTCTACTCCGCTGTCTATGCCTACCGACCTCTGGGTACCCATTACCAAAGACATCAGTCCGATGTATGCCAACCAGTTCTCCATAGGAGGCTACTATTCCGGACTGCCGGGTTGGGAGTTCTCCGTCGAGGGATATTATAAACAGATGAAACACATACTTGAATATCAAGACGGTGTATCCTTCTTCGGCACCTCTACCAACTGGGAAGAAAAAGTGGAAATGGGCGAAGGCCGCTCCTTCGGTCTGGAACTGATGGTACAGAAAACATTGGGCAAGACTACCGGCTGGCTGGCATATACCCTATCCAAGACCGATCACCGTTTTAAGAACGGTACCATCAACCAAGGCCGATGGTTCCCCTACAAATATGACCGCCGCCACAGCATCAGCCTCAATCTCAGCCATAAGTTCAGTGACCGCATTGATGCAGGAGCTTCCTGGATATTCAATACCGGTGGATGTATCACTATCCCCGAAAAGGCTACTATTATCGTCAGCCCCGATGGAGTCATCGAAGAGACCGGCTACATCTCCGGACGCAACAACTATCGCCTGCCTGCCAGCCATCGTTTGAACCTAGGTGTTAACTTCAACAAAAAAACCAAACATGGCATACGCACCTGGAATATCAGTATCTACAATGCATACAATGCCATGAATCCGAACATCGTTTACAGCAAATACAAGAAAAGCAGTTATCTATACCAACCGGATGGTAATGGAGGATTCATAGAACATAAAGAGGAAGGGAAAATCAGTATCAAAAAACTGACCATCCTGCCCTGCATCCCTTCAGTTACCTATACTTACAGATTTTAAACACATCAGCATATGAAGATCCAAATGAAATTACACCTATTATATATAGTAGCTATTGTCTTGTTGGCATCATGTGAAAATGAAATTCCTTACAATCCAGACAACCAACAACCGCTACTCATCATGAATGCCCAACTGGATGCAGGAAAAGACGTTAATGAAGTCTTTCTGCACTTGAGCAAGGGCAGCAGCATAGTACGTTTGAACGAAGCTACACTGACCTTGTTTATCAATAACCGCATTGCTGAAACTCCTCAAGCACTGACACCGGAGGAAATCTTCGGTCCACCGGAAAATTATCCGGAAGACGCCATCTTTGTATACGATGCTATCTTGTATAAGCTGTTTCGCCTCAACACCCCTTTGCATCCCGGCGACAACATACGCCTAGAAGCCACTGCCGAAAACGGAAAATACCATGCCAGTGCCGAAGTCACCGTGCCGCAACCGATAGAGAGCCTGCACGTGGACACTTGCTTGGCCTACCTGCGCGAGTACAGCGGACAAACCCTTTACCGCCAATACAAAATTACATTGCAAGACCGCCCCAACGAGAAGAACTACTACCGGCTGGACATTTGGAATGACCGTAGTTACTATTGCAAATGGAAAGAATACCTGGAAGATGAAAACGGCAGCCTCATCAAAGTGGAAGACGAGGACGGCTCTTGGCATTGGGCCTCCATACCCAGAGACACTACCATCCTTGCTCCCCGACAGAACGAAATCATCAACCGGGAAGATGTTATACTGACTGACGGCCACCCTGGCAACTATGATGATGAAGAAAATGAATTGTTTCCCACCATAAATAACAAATACAACATATTCAATGATAACACTTTCCGTGATTCGTATGCCACATTAAAAGTATATACCCCTCTCTACCAAGAATATTATCCGGTAGAGGGACACTACTACGACCATATATCCCGCAAACAAACCATCACCGTACGGCTGCTTAGCATCACTGAAGCCGAATACCGCTACCTGAAAGCCTTAAACTGCCTGGATGATGGGGATTACGACGATGCTTTAATGGAACCTATCAGTCTGCCTTGCAACGTCATAGGCGGATTAGGCTTTGTGGGAGTCTGCTCGGAAAGCAGAGTAATCATAGAATTGCCCGAAACTGTTTGGCGATAACATTTTGACTAATAAAACCCCTTTTATCCATTATAATAAACTGAATTTCATTTAACCCACATTACATTCGTATTACAAAAAGCATCCAAACAAAGCATTTTCACACTACAAAATTGATTTAAGTCAAGAAATGAAGGTATAAACTACACTTTTTCACGTATTCATTTTTGTGTTATAAAACATATACCTATATTTGCATAGGTAAAAAGAAAAAGCTAAGCGCTTAGAGAGTTTTCAATAGGTATTAGATTGAGATTAGTTTTTAGGAATAACAATTAAAAGTAGGTATTATGAAACGTTTAGGATTAACATTAGTGGCAGCAGTCTGCCTGACTGCTACAACATTTGCAGCAGGAAACCAACCTACAACTGCAAAATGGGAAGGTAACATCAACATAACAAAGTTGAGCAAGTATTTGAATCTGGATTCCAACCAGCATGAAGAAGTGGCAAACATCTGCGAATATTTTACAGAACAGATGGAACGCGCTACAAATTCCAAGAAGAATCAGGAGAAGTTACTCCGTAATGCAGTTTATGGTAATCTGAAGTTGATGAAAAAGACTCTGAATGAAAAGCAGTATGCTGATTATGCCAGAGTATTGAACGTCACACTGCAGAACAAAGGTATAGAAGTGAAATAAACTTCGCTTCTGATAAATACGAAAATAGTATTTGATAAATAAAAAGGCATTGGACTTTAGAGGTTCAATGCCTTTTCTTTACGTCAACGCCACCAAAACCTGCGGCGTCAACTCCCTAACCAAATAATTCTTATCACTTTACAAGCAGAATCTGTCTTGCAGCTCTTTCTTATACTTTCTGGAAACCAGCAGTTCCGTCACTTTGTCAAATGGTGGATAAAGCATGCATTTGCTATCCTTTATAATCATCAGATAATCAATATTGATAATATACGATTGATGTATCTGCACGAAACTGGATGAATATTGAGTAATCTGCTCAGCAGTCATTCCGCGACGCAACACCAACGGCGGCTGGTTGTTTAGTATCACCTCCCATTGTTTACGCTCGGAACAATAGCGAAAAAAGCCGATTTCAGCCGGACGCAACGCACGCATATCATTAGTTGGCGTAAATACGATAAATGTCTGTCCGGTATGCAACGGTGCACCAATGGGATATGACATTCTCTGCCCGGCCTCTGCCTGCTCTACAAAACGCGCAAGAATATCCCGCAACTCCTGCTCTTCAAAAGGTTTCAGCAGATAGTCGAACGCAGCCTCCCGGATAGCCTGAATCATGTACTTATCATAAGCCGTATAGAAAACAATCCGCATATTCCACGAAACACTGTCACGTATTTCCTGCAGTAATTCCATTCCAGTCATGTCCGGCAGTTCCACATCCAAGAACAACAAATCCGGCTGTACCTTGGCAATGAGTTTTTTCCCTTGTTTACCATTACGGGCAGTTCCTTTCAAAAAGAAGCGTGCATCCTTTCCCAATTCAAAACTCAGATTCTCAAGAGCCACCTCATCGTCGTCAACTATTGCAACCTTATATTTATCCATGTTCCTTTTATGTTTTTCTTCTCGCGAATATATACATAATCCTACTCCCATACAAAGCAATAGAAGGTCATTTACGGACTATTTATCCGTAAACATGCCTATCCTTGCAAAAAATAAGATTAAACGGTTCTTTTAAATTCCGTAATCGTAGTTGTCAGGCAACCAGAAAGTCACCTCACAGCCCATCTCACCACTCTGTAGAGAGACATTGTGCACCAAAACATCAATGGCCTCCTTGTTCTTATTGTTGAGAATCTGAATGGTCTGCATAATGACTTTCATTCCCGTCCCCGTGCCCCGGTTCCGACTGTCCGGACGATAACCGCCACCATTATCCGTTATCTTTATACAGATACCGCTTCCCCGGCGGCAGACCGAAACCCAAAGATTACGTTCACCTTCCTTCTCGCGCAACGCATGCTTCACTGCATTTTCAACCGGAATTTGAATCATCATAGACGGAATCCTTATTTGCTCCGGCTGCACATCCTTTTCTATCTTCAGTTCCGAATGAAAATCCGGACCTAAAGAACGGCGTTCCAGATTAATATATGTTTTCACAAAATCCAGCTCCTCTGCCAAGGTTACACACAGTTGTTCCGCCAATTCCAGATTGCGACGCATCAGTTTTACCAGCGACGAAAGCTCTTGCTTTCCTTCCACATTCCGCTCCGCCATCTCCCGGTTCAGCACATTGAAGATGAAATGAGGGGACAAGCGGTTACGGATATTCTCCAGACGAAGTGTAGAGACTGTGCGATGATTCCGTGCAAGCAACAAAGCACGTTTCTTTTTGCTGTACAGATAAAGGAAAACCGCCGTCAATATAGATACAACAGCTACAGCAAACACGACAAACTGTGTCTGCCTCAGCACCAGCACCTCGTTTTTCTGCTCCTGAAGCAAAACCCGATGTGCCATCAAGGTAGAATCCTGCTGATAACGCAAAGTCAAGTCTGCCGTACGCATCCGGACACGCTCATTCCTGATAGAATCATCAAGCTGGTTGTTCCTCTGCAGATAGTGATAAGCCCTCTTGTAGTTGCCGGTTTCCTCGTAAAACTGCTGAAGGTATTTATTACGGATATGTACCATATCAGGGTCGATGCCCGGAGGGACTACACTCTCGGACAATAAACGACGTGCCTCTTGAAAGTCTTTCTGAAGCAGAGCCAATTCTATTTTCTGCGTATCGATATAATATAGTGCAGTACTTACCCCCATTTCCTCAAAAAAAAGTTGGCATTCATTTATATATTTAACAGCCAAATCAACCATATTCAGTTGAAGATAACAGTCTCCTAAATTCAACCTCCCCAGATTAAGTTCAAAACTCATATCAGCATATCCTTCGACTAAATCAATAACCTTTTGGAAATATTTTATCGCTGTCTGGTAATCCTCCCTATAATAGTAAGAAGTCCCTCTATTATTCAAATAAATATATTTTTCATAAGGTAGCATACTGTCATAGCTTTCTCCTGCTAGATTATAATAGTAATCACACTGTTCAAAATCACGCATGGTAACATATACTTGTGCCAAACCATAATAAATGGGAGGTTTCTTGGTAGAAGCTATATGCAAAGAGTCGCACATCAATAAAGCTCTCCTATACCAAGCTGCCCCTATATCCAATTTTCCTAAACGGTTATTCGCATCAGCAAGATTCATCAAAATATCCGGCACCACTTCAATCCTAGTCCCTCTCATCCGTAATTCATAAGCCTTCCGGAAACAAATTTCGGCAGAATCCATATTCCCAACACGTGCAAAGATATTTCCCTTCATATTGAAACATTCAGACTCCAAATCTGCCATTTGAGAAGAACTATGCTGCCTTTCTATAAAGTCATGTATCTGCTGGATTACGATTTGTGCCGAATCAAGCTGTGAAGTAATCAAATATGTTTTCAGTGTCATTGCCAGATAATTATACTTGACCAAGCTATCCTTTGCCTCTTCCATCTTTTGAAAAGCCTTCAACCTTACCTTTCGGGGCACAATGGCCACAGAATCTCCATTTATATGGGAAAAATCCTCAAAAGCTCTCATTTCTGTGTATACGTCCTCTTTATCTCCGGGCGCACAAGCTCCTAGAAGCACAAACCCTAATATCCAATAAATATAAAATCGAATTCGCTTATCCATCCTCTCTCCCATGTTTCTCGTAATTAGATTATTTATTCAATACATCTGCAAACTTAAAATATTTTTGCGAAATACCGTCAAGCATAAGGCGTATTTCTCAACCACAAAAGAGCATACGCTACCGCTTTATTAAAACGAAACAAAAAATCACATCATAGTACAATATTTAGCTACATAAGCCATTAAAACAACATTTTAGTACATTTCAAACTTTTTCTCATTTTCTTATTTACATTTTTATTAATTACTTTGTGGATAAAGAATTGCGAATATACTCAATCAAACAAAATAATACAATCACACAAAGAAAGGCTGTTTCCAAAAGAAAACAGTTCTTTTACATAATTTATAAGTTCTATGTTAGACAGTGGACAAATCATAGCAGATAGATACGAGCTACTCAAACAACTAGGAAGAGGAGGATTTTCTGAAGTTTGGCTGGCACAAGACAAACTTACGGATGTTAAGGTCGCCATAAAAATATATGCTCCGGGGATGGGGCTTGACGATGCGGGGATATCCCTTTTCACACAAGAGTTCTCCCTCGTATTTGATATGAATCATACCAATTTACTGCATCCTACTTATTATGACTGCTGGGAACGGATGCCATACCTGATTTTGCCTTTTTGCAAAAACGGTTCAGCCTTCCAATACCTTACTGACAACAACCGGATAACAGAAACGGAAAGCTGGCATTTGCTCCATGATGTTGCAGAGGGACTGGCTTATCTTCATGCAAAAACTCCCCCGGTTATCCATCAGGATATAAAACCCGATAATATTCTGATTAATGATGAGAATAGGTATATGATTACGGATTTCGGAATCAGCGCACGGATTAGAAGTACATTACGCAGGAACCAAGGCCAAGAATCCAGTGGAGGAACTTTGGCCTATATGGGACCAGAACGTTTTGGTCCATCTCCCGCCCCTATTATGGCTAGTGACATTTGGTCATTGGGAGCAACAATGTATGAGCTTCTAACCGGTATGCCGCCCTATGGCGATCATGGAGGCGTATTGCAAAAAAACGGTGCAGACATTCCACTTATCAACGAAGACTTTTCTCAAGAATTAAAAGATATCATTTACAAGTGCCTTGCCTTAAATCCATGGGACAGACCCACAGCCAGACAAATTGCAGACTACACTTCCCAACATATCAATGGAAGTCCCGTCCCCTTTAGTCTGTCAAACAACAGCCATGATACTTTGCAAGAGGAAGAGGACAAAACCCATGAGGATTCCATTAGCGCACACTCTTCTGACATAAATAAGATGTCACCCTATCAAGACAAAGGGAAACGCAAAAAAGTTATAGTCGTAGCAGCAATCACAGCTATATTCGCAACAATTGTCATCATCTTTTCGCTAATAAGCGGCAAAGAACCAGTAGTGGAATCCATACCGGAACCGACTCCAACGATTGATTACGACCAAATGTGTCTGTCAATCATTCAAGAAGGCGAAAACTCTAAAATACAAGGAGATGTTTTCCGATTTGACATTGACACTTTAAAGCAAAACAATGATTCCGTATTTGAGGATTTTTACATAAATGCCATTGGCAAATACCGCCAAATAAATTACTACAAAGATTCCATCTCCGCGAAAATATACTTAAATGCAACAGAACTGAAACAGCAAGTAGAGGCCATACTGGATTCTGCCTATCATGTTTTTAAAGAAAAGGCAAATATCATGAAAGACCTTGACCAAGCCGTAGCAGCCCAGGCTTTTGAAGACCGTGCAAAAAAAATAGAACCATATATAAACATAGACAACAATGAAAATGAATAAACTTATCAGACTGATTGTTTTAGCGTTCGCTCTCTCTATGCCAATAAGTATATGGGGGCAATGCGCCTCCATCTATCAAAAGGGAGAGACATACATGAAAAGAGGAAGATACAGAGACGCTATTAAAAGTTTTAAAGCAGCCATGAAATGCGACAGCAATCTGGAGCAAGCATGCAAAAATAAAATCAAAGAGTGTGAGGAAAAAATAAATCCCGCTCCCAAGCCAGCGCCTCCTGCCGAAATCACCAGACTTACCATAGACAGAAAAAGCCTGGAATTTGGGTGTGAGACAAAGACTGCAGAAAGTATAAAAATAGAAAGTCTTCCAGAACAATGGACTGCAATATCAGATGCAGACTGGTGTCAAGTGACTCCCGGTGAGAAGAAACTCTCCATAAGCTGCCAGACCAATTGGCTGACTACCGAACGTAAAGCCACCATTACAATCAGTAATGAAAAGATGAAAGCTACGGTCAGTGTTACCCAAGGTGGCCAAGAAGAATTCATTAATATCGCATTAGATAAATTGGAATTCGGCTCCAAAGGAGAAATTAAGGAACTGCAAGTAGACTCCAATGCCGAATGGGAAGTTGCAGATATTCCTGAATGGTGTGAAGCTATAGCAAAAGACCGTGGCAAACTCATTCTAAAAGTGGGAAAAACCAAGAAGGCCAGAGAAGGAACTCTCATAGTTAAAAGCAAAGGAGGAAAAATATCTTCAATTATTCTCTCCCAGAAAAAGGGAGGTCTATTCTAAATTCATGGTAAACCGACAATGGTGAGAAACTCTGATTTATACAAAGTAATTCCATTATTAAAGTAAAATCTTATGAGATGTATGAATTGCGGTTGGGACAACCTTTCCAACACAACAGTATGCCTAAAATGCGGGCAACCTTTGCGAATGCCGGAGAATTATGCCAACAGCCAGGACATTTTTATTTCAAAAGAAGGTCATGGAGAAGCTATACCCAAACCGACAGTATTGAATGTCAGCTCTAATGAAGAAAAATGCAGAAAAACTGTGGTGTTTTCCACAACAAATGAAGAAGAGAATCATTCTACTGTTGTACAGCCAATTATAGAATGTCCCAATTGCAATTACCCGGTAGTAGGAGATTTCACAAGTTGCCCCTGCTGCGGAACTCCATTGAAAAGAGCAAACATATCAACAAACAATGAATACAAAACAATAAGAGTAGAAGAGGAAGCACCTTCCGTTTCTGAAGAGAAAATGCTCTGTCATGAATGTGGAAGTAAGATAGCAATAACCTGCTCTTTTTGCCCGAACTGCGGTGTCCGCGTACATCGGCCAACCATACGCCGACAAATAAAGAACATCACAGAGACAGAACCGGAAACCAAACCTCACTGTTCATTAACAATTATACCGGAAGAAGAAGAGAACATTCTTCCGAAAAGATTTGAATATGAAGGGAACTCCATCATCTTGAACCGGGAAAATACAGAAATGTCTAATCGTACAATCACCTCAAAGGAACAAGCTGAAATAGTTTTCGATGATGGTCATTGGTATCTGCTTGACCGAAGTATGCTCCAAACGACCTATATCCAGGTAAACAGAAAAATAGAAATCATACCGGATGATATCATTGTACTAGGCGACCGAAGATTCAAGTTTGAATGTGACTAAATATAACTCTTGTGAATAACCGGACTGTCGACAGATGTGATTATAATGTAGGGGAATATATCAATAACCGTTATAGGGTTTCCCAAACATTAGGCGAAGGTTCATTCGGTAAAGTATATCGGGTTACGGACAGCGCAAGCAAAGATTATGCGCTTAAACTACTGAGATTATGGGAAGTTCCTCCTGAAATACGTAAACCATTAATGGAACGTTTCGAGATGGAATTCAAAACTGGGCAAATTGATTGTGACTATTTAGTGCGTTCATTGGACTACGGTACAGTTGGAGGCAACCCTTATATTGTAATGGAATACTGTTCCGGAGGAGATTTAACACCTTATTTAGGTTCTGGAAGCAGTAAGATTCCTCTAATTTGCCAACAAATTCTAATAGGTTTACATGCTTTGCATACCAGAGGCAAGGTTCACCGTGACCTAAAGCCGGAGAATGTCCTTTTCAAGAGTAACGGAATTGCTGCGTTGACAGATTTCGGTATAGCAGGGGATAGAAACAAACGTATGACTGAACGCAATATTTTTGGTAAACCCAACCAAATCTTCGGGACTTATGCATATATGCCGCCAGAACAAGTGAACCGCATGCGAGGTGAGGCCACTGTCCTACCCACTACGGACATTTTTTCTTTTGGAGTATTAGCCTTTCAATTATTAACTGGCAGTTTGCCCTTTGGCGAATTGAGCAGTCATAATGAATTGGCACTATACCAGAAACGTGGGAAAAATGGAGATTGGAACCGGCAGAAATTGACACAGTTGAAACATAGAGAGCAGTGGCAGCAACTCTTTGCAGGATGTCTTAATCCAGATTTCAAAAAACGTTTCCAGTCTGTGCAAGAGGTATTGGAACACCTGCCAGCAATAAGCCAAGTCCCTATGGAAAGAGGATATTGTCCACCACAAACAGTCAATGGTTTCTGTATACGTATTATGCAAGGTGAAGAGTACGGAAAAATATATCAATTAAGTGAACTTATAAAATATGGCAATAGAATCCTTACTATCGGGAGAGAACGCGACAATCTGCTACATATAACAGAACAGCAAAGTGCCTATATATCACGCCATCATTGCACAATAGAAACAAATCCCGCCACTGATAAATGGATTATTCGAGACGGGCAATGGCAGAAGGAGTTAAAGTTGTGGCAGGAGTCCAGTAATGGGACTTATGTCAATTCCACCCAAGTCACCAAACAAGGGCATATACTGAAAATTGGAGATATCATCTCCATTGGGGATGTAAAAATGAGATTTGAAAACTATTAATTATATATCAAGTAGTATGGATACACAAAATTACAAACGTACCTTAGCCGGCTCAGTAGGGGCTGGTATGGGGGCATTAATGGGTGCTTCCGGTAGAACTTACTTTATTTTGGAGCACAAGACCTCTTCAAAGTATCATCAAGCGGGAGAATCCCAAAAAATCATTGTCGACCAAGTAGAATTAGGTAGAGACGCTTCCTGCCAAGTACGCTTTGATGAAAGTTTCGAAACAGTTAGCCGCAAACATGCTGCAATTGTACGCGACGGTGAAAACTGGAAACTTATCCACCTTTCACACTCCAATCCGACATTGGTCAACGGACATCCTATAAATGGGTCCTACTATTTACAAACAGGAGATGAAATACAATTATCCGTTGGCGGACCACGCTTGGGATTCATTGTTCCACAAGGTCGCCAAGCATTAACTTCCAGCATTGGATTGACTGAGAGAATGAGCCTTTTCCGCAAACAAGCCTTACGCCCCTACAAGACCGCATTAACAATCATGGGAATTGTTTTCGTACTGGCGGTGGCAGGATTGGCTGCCTGGAACTACAGTTTAGGTGTAAAAAATGATTTGTTGGCACAGAAGACAGAAGAACAAGAACTTCAACTGAAAGGATACCAAAACCAATTGGATTCACTGGGGACCGAAAGAGCATCTCTAGAAGCACAGCAACGGGAGTTAGAGACCAAATTACGAAACAGTGACGGTAATGCAGAGGCCTTAAAAACACAGTTGGACAACGTTAATAGTCAATTAAAGAATGTCAATGCAAGTTTCTATAAGGTCAAATCAGACTTGGACAATCTCTCAAACAGCATAAGCACTAAAAGCATTGAGAATTCAAGCAATGCCATTAACGCAAATATACAAGAAGGCACCAGACTCTCCAAAGACCAATATTATGAAGACCCTGATATAGCAGATGAACAAGACAGTAATGCTTCAGGAGATTTGAAAGATTATTATGATTATATCTATACAATTAAAGTCGACCGTATTGAAATCGAATATAATGGAACAAAGTTTGATCCGGGCATACAAGTTTCAGATATAATCTGCGGAACTGGCTTCATGCTATCAAACGGAATGTTTGTAACAGACAGGCAGAATGTCGAGCCATGGATATACTCCAACACAGAGTGGAAAGACCCATGGCGTAAACTATTGGCTGTATACAAAGGAGCAGGATGTAATATCATTATCCATTACCGTGCATACAGTACCAAAGGAACTGGAAAGCCTCTGACATTTACCAGTAGCGATTTTGCCAAAGACGGACGAAATGATGTACAAGTGACCGAAATAGAAGTAGATAAATCCATCAGGGTACAACTAAGGGAACATGGGATAAAATTGACCTATACACGTAGGAAATATATCAGTGTCAGCATTGTTACCCCTGCTGCCAACAGTTGGGCATACATTAGAGGAAAAGGCGTTTATGGTGAGGGATTGCCTTACGACATTACCGCCGCAGACAACATGAGTGGAGGTACAGAAGTTCAAATGGTGGGCTATGCAGGTTATGCTGATATTCATAATCTTACTCCGGCTCATTTCAATGACCATACCAATATAGCCGACACAAAATATGAGACTACCATATTACAGAATCGTGTGGCAGAGCCCGGTTATTATGGTTCTCCAGCATTCCTTCTAGAAAATGGTTCTTACAAAGTAGTGGGTTTCATGGTAGGAAGCATAGAGGGTAAGGATCGTTTAGTACCAATCAGAAATTTAATACATTAAAATTAAACATGTCCGAGATAAGCATTAAATTAGCGGCAGGTACCAATGTTGGTTTAGTCAGGAAAAACAACGAAGACAATTTTGTTGTCAATCGTGATTTATGCCAATCAGAGTGGATTATCCCCCAATCGATAGAACCCATTTCTTTAGGACGGTATGGCAGCATATTGGTAGTGGCCGACGGAATGGGCGGCACCAATGCCGGAGAAGTTGCTTCTGCCATAGCCATTGAGACGGTGCAAAATGCATTCACCCCCGAGAATTTAGGAGATATTATTACGCAGGAAGGCATTGTTACCTCAGAAGAAGCCGTTGAAGAATTTCTGGGTAGAACTGTCAAAACCGCTGATTTAAATATTGTCAATGCAAGTAAAGAAGATAGTAGTACCCAGGGAATGGGTACTACTATTGTCATTGCTTGGATATTGAACGATAAAGCCTATATCTGTTGGTGTGGCGACAGTCGTTGTTATGTATTCAATGGCAATTCAGGTTTTTGCCGTTTATCTAAAGACCATTCCTATGTACAAGATTTAGTAGATCAGGGAAAACTAGATCCTGAAAATGCGTTTGACCATCCTTACAGTAATATCATTACCCGCTGTTTGGGAGACCCGACCAATCGTTCCAATCCCGATTTCCGTTCCTATAATTTAAAGGATGGCGATACTCTCCTACTATGTAGTGATGGGTTATGTGGTTTATGCCACGACGAAGAGATAATGCAAATTATAGAAGAGAACCAGGATGATTTAATGACATGCAAGGATAGGTTGATAGAAGCTGCTCTTGAAGCAGGTGGATATGACAATATTACGATTGTGCTATGCCACATCATGCTACAGGATACCGAGCCCAAAGCAAAGTTGAACAATACAGTGTTCAGCAAACCCAACCACCACAAAATCCGGAAAATTCTTCTGTTACTCCTGGTACTGGCTTTAGCGGCAGGCTTCTATTTATATAGAAATCCACAGCAATATGCAAAATGGAAAACGATACTATATCAGGCAGATACGGTTCTGGTTACAGAGACAGACACTACTAACACTACCCTAACAGATTGATTACTATTGTGAAACTATGCAACTGAAAAATGGTGATATATTTGCTGAACACTATCAGCTGAAGAAACTATTAGGAGTCGGAAGCTTTGGTGAAGTCTGGCTTGCCCGAAATATATTGGCAGATGTAGACGTTGCCATAAAGTTGTACGGACTGTTGGATGACAACGGCATAAAAGATTTCCGGGAAGAATTCAAACTTGCCTACAAATTACACCATCCCAATCTACTGCACCTTAATCATTTTGATGTTTTTGGACAGTGCCCTTTTTTGGTAATGCCTTACTGTCCCAAAGGGTCCTCAGCGAGCTTGAAAGGCAAAATGTCTGAAAAGCAAATCTGGCGCTTCATACGCGATGTATCATGCGGATTGATGTTTCTTCATAATCAGAATCCTCCTATCATTCATCAAGATATAAAACCCGATAATATTTTGATAGGGGATGATGACAAATTCATCATCTCAGATTTTGGCATCAGCCGTAAACTGGAGCATACTTTTCGTAAAAGTATCAACAAAGTAGAAAGTTCCGGAACACTCGCCTATATGGGACCAGAACGTTTTGCAGAGAAACCACTGATTGTGGCTACCAGCGATATATGGTCTTTAGGGATGAGTGTTTATGAATTATCCACTGGTCTTGTATTATGGGAAGGTATGGGAGGTTGTGTCCAACTGAATGGTGCACATATTCCAGCATTAGATGAGAAATATTCTTCCCAATTGTCCCAGTTTGTTCACGCATGCCTTGCCCTCAACACTTGGGACCGACCCACAGCCCAACAAGCCTATGAGTTTGCTTGCTCCATACTAAAACAAACAAAGACAGACTCTCCTTCAGTACAGCTGAAGCCTATTGCTCCACTTTTTCCTAAAACAACATCACCACGCCTTAAAGAAAAGTTCTGTCCTTCGAACATGCATAAACGCATAGCAGGATGGACCGGCCTTGGTATAGTATTGATTCTATTGCTTGTCAAAGGAGGTTCCATATACTTTAGACACCTTGAAGAAGAGCGCAAGTACGCTGCATGCCGTACAGAAGAAGACTACAGAGATTTTCTAAAAGAATACCCCTCCTCATCTCATGCAAACTTTATAAAACAATTTTTGGGAAACAAGGTAAATCCAATCTCCCCAATAAATAGAGAAGAAAACATCGTTATGGACTCGGTAAAAACGGATACTGCAAAACTTGAACAGTTCCAAGAGGAACCTAAAAAACAGATTGTCCACCCGCATCCACAATCTTCTTCACAGCCAGAACTTCCCATTACTGATATAAGAGAAGTCAGAAGAGAAAATGAAGAACGCCTCTTCTATAGTTGCCAGTCAGTAGCAGATTACGAAGAATATTTGCGAAAATATCCCAAAGGCAGGTTTGTACATAAAGCCAAAAGAGCAATCCAGCAAATAGAATCAGAAATGATGCAGTCCAATCCTTCCACTCAAGAAATACACATCACTAGTGTCCACTAAAAATTTTTTGGTCACTAGTCGGT
>NZ_QTLM01000017.1:32214-87101 GCF_003602695.1 Bacteroides sp. AM07-18 | reverse complement strand
AGAGATATGAAAAAGATTGAAAATTCATTCGCAGTAACAGGTTTTATCGGTAAGGATGCAGAAATCCGTAGTTTTGAAACAGCAAGCGTAGCACGCTTTTCTATCGCGGTCAGCCGTGCAGACAAGACAGGTGAAGAAACCTCTTATGTTTCCGCTTTCATGGGGATTGAAGCCTGGAGAAAGAATGAAGCACTGGATTCCTTCGATGTATTGAAAAAAGGTGAGCTGATAACCGTTGAAGGCTACTTTAAGCCGGAAGAATGGACGGATTCTAAAAGTGGGGAGAAGCGTAACCGCATTGTGATGGTAGCCACCAAGTTTTATCCGGCTCCGGAAAAAGAAGAAGAAAAACCGGATCAGCCTAAACAGAAGGCTGTCTCTAAAAAGAAAAAAGCAAGCAAATGATTGAAGCGGCCTAGTGCCGCTTTTTTTTGCTACATATCCGAGAGTGTTTTTGCGTTCACGCAGTATTCTTCCCCACCCTCCCCTTCATCGGAATGACTGTTCTCATTCCCGGTTTGCCCGTAGTCATCCGCTATGCGGCTGATTATGGGCAAACCAGAAAAGAGAAGTTCCAAACGTGGGCGGGATTGCAATGGTCATCATCCGGAGCTTCGGCATTGCCGAAACAACCTCCTTCTTCCGTATTGCAGTTCCTTCCTTTTACCGTTTGTCCCGGCAGTCCGTTGCTAACCCGTTCCCCCCCTGTCACTTGTGGCAGGGAGATAGGAATACGGTTTTGCAAGCAAAACCGTATGGTTTGTTTTACTTTCCGTACTGCCCTTTTCCTTGTTTTCTGCCTCCCCTAATGTGCTTTTTTCATAGCTCCATCTGAGATCCTTTGTTTTTGAACGGCAAATTTATTTCGGTGGATGGATACGAAAGAGTTCCGGTCTTCGCCCCTTTGTCCCGAAAAAAATAACGCCGGACGGCTTCGCTGTCCCCAACATTTTTTGTCGTCCAAAACTTTTCTTAATCCCTCCTTCCTTATTGTTGTGTGCCGTAAAAAAAAGGCTCATAAACTCAGATGGGGCATGAAAGCTCAAAAAAAAAGTCGGCAGAAAGAAAAGGCCATCCCGGAAAGGGGTTTTAAAAAAAGGTCTTTAAATCTAGCTGAAGCATAAAATTAGAAGTTTAACAAACTAAGTAGCAGAAGTATATGCAAATCATTCAATTTGTTTTTTCGGTCATCATCGCTCTTTGTGCAGTGGCTATGTTTGTCGGAGCGGTAATAACGCCAAGTCCGATAAAGGTTGTGTCGGTTACGTTGTTGGCTCTTATTTGCCTATTCTCCTTGTTTCTCGTGAAATTGGCTTATTGTGAAATGAAATCTAAAAATGATATACTATGAAAGTGTCAGAACAATTTAAAAGTACCATCAAGGCATACCTTGATAATATGGCAGCGGTGGATAGTCTGTTTGCTCCAGTCTATCAAAAACCTACAAAGAATATAGATAATTGCATTACCTATATTTTAAACCAAGTGAAGAAAAGCGGTTGCTGTGGTTTTAGTGATGATGAAATTTTTGGTATGGCGTTGCACTATTATCAGGAAGATAATATTGAGGTGGGTAGCCCATTGAAATGTAATGTAGTCGTAAATCATCATGTTGAATTGTCAGAGGAAGAAAAGAAAGCGGCTCGTGAGGCTGCTATCAAAAAATTGCAGGAGGAAGAATTGGCAAAGTTGAAGAAGCGTCAACAAGCTAAACGTGAGAACAACACCGAAGTACAAACCCAGTTAACTCTTTTTTGATATGAAACCCAAGACAAAATTACAAATGGAAATCGTGAATGGGAGCAGGAAGTTAGCTCCCGTTTCAGAGGCTCAAAAGCGTTATGCCTATAAACATTGCTTTGTGCATTATTTCAAGCGTGATGCAAAGGGGAATTGCTTTTGTTTGGATTGTGGGCATACATGGCGGGATAAGGAAGATAAGAAAAACTGTAAATGTCCTCATTGCGGTATGAACCTGAAATTGGAGAATAGCAGGAAAAGGACGGCTGTATATAAAGAATATTTTTGTGTGATTACTACATACAAGCAATATCAAGTTATCCGTTTTTTTATGGTGGACTGCCGGCTGAAAAAAGGGTCTCCGGCTAATTACTTTATAATTGAGGCGGTACAGTGTTGGATGAATAAAGAGGGCAAGACAGAAACGCTGTCTTTGCTGCGGGGCATGTCTATATTTTATTACGATGCATGGATATATGGAAGTTCTTTGGAATTGCGTAAGCGGAATGTGCATCATGACCGTATTTATGATATTTGCCCGGCAGTTATCTATCCGAGAATGAAAGTGATACCCGAACTTACGAGGAATGGATTTAAGGGTGCCTTTTATGATATTTGTCCGAGTTCCTTCTTTATGACATTATTAACTGATAATCGGATGGAGATATTATATAAGGCAGGGCAAATGAATTTGTTCTTGAGATTTTTAGAGAGAAAATATGGTATAGATAAGTATTGGACGTATGTAAAAATCTGTTTAAGACATGACTATGTGATACATGATGCGGACTTGTGGCTGGACTATGTGGATATGCTGATAGAAAATAAATTGGATGCGAGAAATCCTCATTATTTGTGTCCGTTGAATGTAGAAGAAGCGCATGATTGGGTGATGGGGAAATGTAAGAAAAAATATTCTGAAAAGGATGAAAAAGACTATATTGCTGCCAAATCACGTTTCTTTAATCTTTCGTTTGCGGATGGAAATATTATGGTTCGGGTATTGGAAAGCCTTTCGGACTTTTACAAAGAGGGAAAGTTGCTGCATCATTGTGTATTCAGCAACGCCTATTATAAGAGAGAAGATTCGTTGATAATGTCGGCAACGGTGGATGGAAGGCGCATGGAAACGGTGGAGTTTTCACTTAGCAGGATGGAGGTGTGCCAGTGTCGTGGAAAGTCTAACCAATTATCAGCCTATCATGACCGGATTCTGAATTTGGTACGGGATAATATACCGTTGATAAGGGAAAGGATGGTAGTGTAATGAATAGCCCACACATCTAAATGTGTGGGAGTTCTTTTTTGGAAGACGCCCAAAAAAGAACCCCAAAAAACGTTGTCGCTACACATCGTTACGCTCGGATTATTTGCTTGTCGGCTTTAGTTTGCCGATACATTTTTCCATGTCGGGGGACAATAGGAAAGAAGCCGTCTTTTTCTGCTGCACCCCTGAGTGTGGCTGGACGATGGCATACCTGCATTTTAATATCTTGCCGATAACTTCCGTACTGTCACGGTGCAGGTACATGGCTTTCATGGCATCCGTTGCTTTCAGGCTTTTTTCGGCTTCCATATAGGCGGAAAAGGACGGTTTGAATAAGGCACGGGGACTTTCCGCTTTCTGTATGACAGCGGATAATTGTGCGCTTTTGTTGTTCAGGTAGCACAGGCTGTCCGATACGGTGACGTCTTCTGTTTCCAACACTTCCAGTAGTTCGAACTTTAAATCCGTCCAGGTGCCGTGAGAATCTGTCTGAACCCATTCCGCAATGGCCTTCTCATAGCCGGGTTTGCTGCATGAGGAAAAGGCAATGAGCAGCATACAAAAAAATAAATGCTTGATATTCATATTGATCTGATTTTATAGGTTGTCGTATTATGTGATGGAGCAAATCTATGAGGTTACTGGCCGTCCTCCGTGGAGGAACAGATGCCACACGAGATTTTCAGATCATCGTTCCAATCCTTGTTTTCCGAAAGTTCGACGTTCTTCAGTTTCCGTACCTTGTTGCGGAGTTCATCGTTACTCAGGCTCTCGACATCAGTCGTATCGCCATGAAAGTAACGATGCAGCCATAGAGTGTACTTGTGCCCTTGTTTGTCGTTGTCAAAGATGCTCCGGAGCTCCTTTACCTGGTTCTTGTCAAGAATCAGGCGTAATAGCCTCATTTGTCCTTCCGTGAATGTCCCTTCCGTAGATACATATACAAGATTGAGGTCGTTTCCGGAATGGCGTAATTGATAGTGGGAGATACAGTCTATAAATGACTCCCCAATGTAGAGAATGTCTATCGGGCGGCTTTTGTCATGGTTGCTGGTCGCCAGACAGTCGAACTTGCCACCGATAATCCCTTTGAATGTTTCATTTCGTTGAGAAATGGCTTGCACACCGTTTTCATTGTACATCTTGATGCACACGTTGCGGTAAACACTCCCTTTGTTCTTTACCTCACGGATAAAGAAAGTGTCTTTGAAGAACCGGCTTTCAATGCTTTCTTTCAGGATACCTCTTTTCTGGAGATAATTGCCCTTGTAGGGTTGTAGCTGGCTCAAGTAGAATTGAAGTTCGTCCGCTCTCATGCTTGTGTTACCTACTTCATACCGGCTTTTTTCGGGTGTCGTGATGCGGTTGGTGTTGATGTAGTTCTGAAGGATCTCCCCCACCTCGCGCAAGGACGGCATTTTTCCGGTTGTTTCAAATAGATGTTCCTGCATCAGATCCATGATACTGCGGCCACGCACGCTGTCACTATGCACGTCCCAATAGGTGTATTGGTTCTGCGAGTTCCGCTTGATGACGATGGTATGCGTTCCGTTGCTCATTTTGGGACAGGAGTTGGAAGAGCCTTCCACGATTTTCCATCCTAGTTCCAGCAGGAAATCGGGCAGAGAAATGGTTGTTTTTATCTGATTGAAATCGACTTTCATAACGTTGACTGGATTAGTTGAATCTCATTTTATCTGAGCTTAGATTATAAATGAGAAAGATTATCTTTCATAAAGATAAGAAATATCATCTAAATATGGAAGAGAAAGTATATGTTTTTTGATTCGTCTGCATTTTTATTTCAAGGTACTGTAAACCAAATCAACAGTAGTGTCTATACCGGGAACGGCCTCCAACTGTTTGCTCTGGTTGAATACGCTTTCCCCGTCTTTTTTTATCTGCATGGTGATGATAGCACTCTCTTTTGAATAGAGAATGCCTTGCACGGTAATTTGGCTGACAGGCTTTTCCGTGCTGTATTCCGCTTTATCGGTGAAACTCTCATCTACGGAAGCTGCGGAGGTACCGGTGCGTTCGTTCCTGAATCTCACGCCGTCAAGATTATATATATGCACACTGCCTTTGGGTGAGGAACCGGTTACGGCTACGGTGATGTGATACATGCCGGCTTTGTCTGTTTCCGATTGGATTTCCTCTTTGTTGCATGAAGCGGCCAATAAGCAGGCTGCCGCTAATAATGAATGAATTTTTCTCATGGTAGGATTCTTTTGTTGAATGTTATCGGATGATTTTTTGTTCTGTCTTGTGTGTCCCGGTTGGCGGAACTGCTGACTTTTCTTTTAATTTGTCCTCTATCTTTTTGAGGATGGCGTTGACATCTTCAATGATTTTGATGTAGTTCTGCTGGATAATCTCTTCCAGGATTTCCAGTTCCATCTCTTCTTTGCCGTTGCCCAGTTTGACCGGTAAGGAGAAACGGGGTATCTCCTTCTCTTCAAAACGGCACATATCCATCTGCACGCTGAAGAATGGCGGCTTGCCTCCGGCAATCTTGCCAATGAAGTGTCCGGCTGCTTGTCCGGCAATGTCCCTTGCCTTTAAGACTTTTTCTTTTTGCAGGCTCTCCGTGACACTGTTATTGCCACCGGCTTGGTGTGAATAAGATTCTTGCGCTTCTTTCTTCTCCCCAAGCAAGTTCTCGATGTCTTTGGCGGTCTTCTCATTTCCGGTCATACCGTAAGCCTGCGTTCCGCAGGAGGCTTTCAGGATGTTGGCACTTTTCTCTCCATAGTCCCTGACCGCTTGGTTGAAGTCCTGAACGGCGAGAATGGTAGCGACATTGTGCTTCCGGGCGGTTCCGATGAAAGTGTCAATGCCTTGCAACAGGATGGTCGGAAATTCATCTACCATGAATATGCTGGTCGCTTTGCCGGGATTGTTCATCTGTGACATCAAGACGCTGCCGATGCAGGAAATAGCAGGGGAAACGGCTTCCTTGATGGTGGGCGCATTGCCTACGCATAACAGCGTTGGGTGTTCCTTGTTGGTTATATCCAAAGAGAACTCTTCTTCGGGAAGTGGCGACAACACCCAGAAGATGTATTTGTTGTTCAGGAGTACCAACGGAGTCTGTGCGGATGATACGGCTCCGGCTGTCTGCTGTTGTGCACCCAGTTTCCAGGCGGTCAGCATGGAGGACATGTTCAATGCGATTTCAGGATCTTCCGACAGCCAGTGGAATACTAGGTTGCTGTCAGAAAGGGCAAGGGCTATCACATGGGGCAGCGTACAGATACCAAGCTTCCTTTCCTTGAAACATTTATAGGCGATTGAATAGACGTAGTTGATGGCATTGTTGGCCCAAAAGTCGGTCTTTTCCTTCCAGCTTGCTTCCAGATTCTTCATCAGTGTCATGATGATATTGCGGATGAATAGCGATTCGTTTCCCTTTGACATGTATTGCGGAGAAAGTACGTTCACCCTGACCGTGCGTGACATATCCACAAAGTTGATATAGGCGAAACGGGGTGTTTCCATCCCCTTGTTCCGGAAATGTTCGATGCTTCCGTATGCGATACGTGAGAGGATGGGTGACTTGTCCTTGGTGGGATCACCCTCCCAATCGTACACGAATCCGGCATAGTTGCGCTCGGCGCACTGGTAGATGATTCCCTTGATCCAGCTCTCTGATTTACCGCTTCCCGGACCGCCGTCGATATAGACATTCTGCTGCGGCTTATGGATGACCAGCGGCCCGGAGGCGGTTTCAAAGCGGAAGTAGAAAGCCGATTCTTCCCGGCTTAACCCGAAAATGCTATCATCGGATTGGGCATGACGCCGGATGAAATAAGGCAGAGTCTTGATGACAAGCAGCGTGTACGCTACGAATAGAATGGGAAATACAAATAGGTTATACCACGCTGATAACCGGCTGAATCCGACAACCAGCATGGATGCCGTAACCAGTGTCATACTGGTGTAAACCCATTTCTTGTTTTCGTCTTTCACTTTGCCAACCGGAAAGAGAAAAGCGAGGCCTCCGATCAGGATAACGTAGAGAAACCGGAATAGGATATCCTTCTCCATCAGCCTTTCCCACATGGCCGGATTACGTAGTGGAGCGTATAATCCCGTAACGATAGCCCACTGAAACAGTACGGCTGTCCCGATGAGCGTGGATAGCAGGATCAGGATGAATGACAGGTCTTTCTTCTCTCTTTCCATGGCCGTTGCTGTTATTGGGGTTGTCCGGATGCCGTTCCGTCACCGCTCTCTTTTTTCTCTGCCTTTCCCAGTAACTCAATGCGTGAGACGGTCAGGCTGACGGATGGGATGTGGCTACCGTCATCCTTCTGGAATACATCGGCATACACATCGCCGCAGACATATACCTGTGTCCCTTTTTTCAGATACTCAAAGACTTTACTCTCGTAATTCACGAAACAGCATACCCATAGGGTCTGTTCCTCGTTGTTCACGTTCTTGTACTTGGTGGATACATGGAAGTTGAATCCTTTTCCGTTCTTGTTCTGCCGGGCATCCGCACCGACATAACCGATAATTTGTCCTGTAAACATAATGATGGTTTTTAAAAGTTTATAATCCGAGCTGTGGCTCATTCATATTTTTCATGGCTGGCTCCGCTTCCATGGAAGGCAGCGAAATGCCGAAAGTGCTGTGTAGCGTTTCAAGGTTGTCGGCTGTAGGATGGTTTGCCGCAACACTTTCCAATAACCGTGATGAAGGGGTAAAACCTTCGTTTTTCATCTGCTCCAATACCGGACGGTTGTCTTGCAGGACGGCCTGCGTGAACCGTTCCTCCGGTGTGAGGTACTGTTCCATCCGTGCGGTATGTTCCTGAATCATATTGCTGGCTTTTCCTACATCGGCAAGGATGTTGTAGATGAATTTGGGATCTTCTTTCAAGGCTCCCAGCCAGTTTTTTAGATACATGGCATTTTCTTCCCGGATATGGGTGGATATTCCCAGGCTTTGCCCGACGGTAGCGGAGGTGAGTTCGGCAACCAGTTCCTCTTTGGCATATTGCTTGTCTCCGAAAATCACGCCTTTTTCCCGGTTCAGATGCTCAGGTTCTCCAGTCGAGTGCGCCATCTCATGCAGTAGTGTGGAGTAGAAATTCTCTCCGTCCTTAAACTGCCCCTTCAGGGGTACGACGATATGGTTATCTTCTCCCCTTGCATGGTAAGCACTATTTCCTTCCTTGGAATAAATGGGGCAGATCCATTGCTGTTCCCGTACCATCGCATCAATCAGAGGCACGGTGAGCATCCCTTGCTCGTCCTTGATGGCCGGTATCTTGAATTGCTCCTTCAATGCTTCCCATTTCTCCGGTTTCGTTTCCTGAAGATTGGTCTGCTGTACGTTGAACACATTGTATGTCTTCAGAAACGGCGTGACCTTATATTCCTGCTGCTCGTTTTTATCCAGGTTCTTATATACGTCGAAAGGTATTTTCTTTCCGTTCTTGTCTCTTACTGAGAAATTCCAGTAAATGACTGGGAATGACTTTTCTCCTTTCAGTATGTTAAGGCCGTTGTCTTTGGCTTGCATGAAGGTCATATAGACCGGCAGGCTGTACTGCTCTTTTTCCGAAAGTAGAAACAACATGAAGGAATTTACTCCGTTGTAGGTTCTTCCCTCGATATTTTGCGGAAGTCCCCCACCCTTTATCCCGAACCAAGGCTTTTGCCAGTTGTCTTCCACCTGCTTTATCTTTTCGATCATCAGTTCGGCGAAACGCTGTAATGCTTTATCACTTGCTGTATCCATGATTTATTGGTATAGATTTCTGTTCTCGTAATCAAGCAGCCATTCTCTGGCCGTTTGGTTGTTTGTCTCTTGCTGCTTGGCAGCCATCTCTTCTTGATAGGCTTGTGCAAGCTCTTCCTGTGCAAGTAGAAACTCTAAGTCACTGATTTCTCCTGCAATGTTTTTCTGTACTAATTCATCGTAATCCATAATTCCTGATTTTTTAGGTTATAAGTCATTGAAAGCCCGGTTGATGGTGCTGGCTATCGGACGGGCCATTTCCTTGCTGTTGTCGGGTTTGGGTGTGCTGGCCAGTTTGACATCTCCCAGTGTCTTTGTGCTGCCTTCCATCCCGAAAATCTTTTGTACGGCTATCAGTGTGTTGGCTTGCACACCCGTTTCACGCATCCGGGTAAGGTCTTCTTGAGTGAGCCGGTACCCTTCTTTCTGTATCTCTTGGATGACATGAAAGTTGTCGGTCTGTGCGGCATCCAACAGACGTGCGGCCTGCCTTTCATGTTCGCCCTGTTCTTCCGGCTTGGTGCCGAACAGCTGGATGACTTCATGGGTTTGCCTTTCATCCAGACCGTGTTCCTTACCGATTCCTTTGATAAACTCTTCACTGGGTTTATATCCTTCCTCTTTGAGCTTCCCGATTTTTTCAAAGTCATGTTTGCCCACCGCTTCCTTAAACTCGGCTTCCATATTGCGCCCCTCTTCGTGTTTTTGCTCTTTTGCAGCTTCTATGTTGGCCGCATGGGCTTCCAGTTTGGGGGTCATGGCCTTGATCAGCTCTTGTGCCTTGCCGGGAGTGATACTCTGTATGTTCTGTATCATGACTCCTTTCCTGTCATCCGTCAGTTGGATGTCGGCAATGAAGTAGCCTTCCGGACTGTGCAGCAGCTTGTTCTCCAGTGCATGGCCGTTGGCGAGCAGGTATTTGTCGGCTTTGGTTAACTTGTAGCCGCCATATTCGCTGGTCTGCCCGATGATGTCGGGAATCTTGATTTCCTGGTTGGTGCGCAGGATGACGGAGTTCAGATCCCGGTCAACTTGCAGCAGGATGTCCTTCTTATTTACGGTGATGGGTACGATGTCACCGGCAAGCAGCTGTTCTTTCTCTTTCTTGCCCAACTTCTTTCCCAGCACCTTGTCCGGGATAACCAACGCCTCTTTGCGGTAGAATACGGAGATTCCGTCATCGTTGAAACGGAGCTTCCCCGGTTTGCCGTGTATCTCCATCAAATCAGACATGACACCCTTTTCCAGCTTGGTGCCTTTCCCGTCGAGGATGTTCCCTTGCTTGTAGGCGTATTCATAGAGCGACTGTCCGGTGTAGCATACCTTCAGGCGATGGTCGATGACGGTAAAGCCGTCCTTGTCATGTCCCTTCAGGTTCTCCCACCGCTTGATGCTGATGCCATCCTTCTCCAGCTCGGCGACATATTTAGGATCATTGGCACGTTCCTTGTCAAAAAGGGCGGATACACGTTCTTTTGATTGGTCACGAAGGCTTTCATCGTACTTTGCTCCGGCTTTTTCCCTGATTTCGCTTACGCTCATGCTCAGCTCTTCCCCGTCTTTGCGGAACCGGAAATATCCGTCCCGGTATTCGGTCTGATAGCCCAGTGATTCGGCGATGCCGCCGAACTGTCCCACGTTGTCGAACATATAGGTGTCTAATGCTTCTCTCAGTTTCATGGCTGTGGCTTGTATAAGGGTTCTGCGGAAAGGATGTATTCGTTCAACACGGCCAGCTTGATGTGCCGCCCGCCGTTTCGCTCGTAAATCTCGATCTCGAATACCTTATCATCGGGTATCGTGAATTTGTCGAAACCAAGTATCAGCCGGTTCCGGCTCTTGCCCTTGATTTTCGTATCAAAATCTTTCTGATAGATAGGTTCGATGGTCGTTTCTTGCTGGATGGCGTTCTTGCTCTTCTTTTGGTCACGCTGGAAACATTTGACAAACTCGATGTCGTAGTCGATGTATGATTTGTTTTTCAGGTCAAAGATGAAAAACATGAAGTCCTCATGCACATACAGATTGGCCATTGACAACTCAAACTTGTTCTCGATGACCCCCAGGCTGTAGATGTTGCGCTTCTTGGTGCGCAGCTCTTGGATGCATCTTTCCATTTCCTCGCTGTTCACATCCACATGGGCGGTATATTTGCGCTGGTCATCAAAATTGTAGGTGAATACGGAGGTATTGCCCCGTTTGATGGTGATGTGGTAAGTGTTCATGGCCTTATCCACCACAAACAGGTTGGAATATGCCACGGCATCTTTGGCGGTTGATACTTTCAACTGGTTGTTGTAGGCGGCCAGAGTGAAGGACACCTCGTTGCCGGGCGTTCCGTAAGCGATGTCCTCCGGAAAGAAGAACTCGGCCAGATGGAGGTCGCTGACTTCTGCCTGATAGTCATGGTGCTGCCATTTCCCGTTGTCCTCGTAAATGTTCGGGTACGAATCCGTGCCGCCTTCGGGAAGGTAGCGGATGTGATAGGTGTAAACGCTTCCGTCGATGCAGACTACGGTCAGGTTGGTCTCTTCGGTGAATCCTTCCGCTTGCGCCGAGAGCCTGACGATATGGGGCGCCTCTTCTACCCGGCTGGCCATGACAAGCTCCTGTTCGCCGATGGCGATATCAGATACTTGCACAGGAAATACCAGGTGTTTCACACAGTCGAAAGAGATAAAGATGTCTTTTTGGCTGATGGCTTGTTTCCGGGGAGTGCCGTTTTCCTGAGCGAAGAGCGGCAGACTGCACACAAAGCAGTAAAACAGTAGATAAATATATTTCTTCATGTTGTCGATATGTTAAACGGTTCTTGAAAAAAAGGCGGTGAATACGGTAATGCCCCATAGAAGAAGCAGGGTAATGCCGAAAGAAACGGTCAGCGGACGGATTTCTTTAAAGGCTCGTCCGTTCCGGCGTGATACGTAGATCCGATAGCCGAAAAAGACCGCTGACAGCGCAAGCAGGTAATTGAGAATGTCTATCATAATTTGTCTATCAATGTTTGAAGGGGATGATTTTTCTTGTTCGTTTTCTCTTGTTCCATTTGCTCATAGAGCTTCTGTAACTCCGCTTGCACGGCTTGCCTACGCAACTTCGATTCCTGACTCTCTTCTTGGATATACATTTCGTAGTTGGACTTGAGATGTACCTTCACTTGTGAGAGGCTCATGTTCAAGATTTGCTTGGCTACCTGGGTGGTGGCGTTGACTACGCTGGTCACTTCGCTGGCCATCGTGCCGATGGAAGAGAGCGGCATGTCAATGTTCTGTACAAGACCTTGTTCCATACGCTTGGCTGCACTGGCTTTCAGGTTATTGGGCAGGTTCAAACCTTCCATGGCATCATTGTCGAAGACAACCACCGATACGGGATTGAGGTTGTCTCCTACCTTCAGGTTGCTGACTACCACATCGAGGCGGTTGGCTCCCAAAGTGGCGATACCGTAAAACAGCGTGTTGGCCGGTATCTTCATGCCGGATAGGGTTACGTCCTGAAGCAACCGCATCCGTACCGTACTGCCCGTGACTACGGTCTGGTCGCCGTGGATGCAAGCCCTGAAGAGGTTGCTGTTTCCCGGTGCGGAGGTCGGT
This sequence comes from Bacteroides sp. AM07-18, assembly GCF_003602695.1. Lineage (NCBI taxonomy): Bacteria > Pseudomonadati > Bacteroidota > Bacteroidia > Bacteroidales > Bacteroidaceae > Bacteroides > Bacteroides sp. AM07-18. The sequence goes on along the minus strand of NZ_QTLM01000017.1, from coordinate 74,747 downwards.
TGGCGGCGTACCCGCTTGCCGTTTTCGGCATGGTAGATCGGGCCTTTTTGCATCAGGCTGTCGGCGGATGGATGGCCGGAAGGGTTGGCAGCGGCTTTCTCCGTTTTTCCCTCTTGGTCATAATTGACAATCCGTTCATACATGCGCTTGCGGTATTTGTCGGATTCTTCCAGTTCCTTGCGGATGCGTGAGTTCTTCTTGGCTTCCCGGATAATCTCGTTGAGCGCCTGCTCGTCCTCCAGTCCGTCCAGTTGGCTTTCCAGCTGATGAGAGAAGCGTCCGTTCCGGCCACCTCCGTATTCTGCCATGACTTCGCTGTACGGATCGTTCTGCATACGGCGGATGCGCTCCAGTGTGGCACGGTCATACCGCTCCTGCTGGTTTTGCAGCTCGAAGTAAAAATCAGATCCTTTGACCTGAGACTCTTTCAGGATGCGTGCCTTCTCCTGCTCTTCCAGTTTGTCCTGCTTATAGGCTTCCATCTTGTCGTTCACCTTGTCGGCCATTTCCGACTGTGGTTCCAAAAAGGCTTGCGAGGCGGCCTGTCTGTCACTCCCTGACGGCACGTTCCCGTCCTCACGGATGAAGAATACATAAAGGAAGAGGATGCCCAGGATTACCGGGATGGCCATCAACAGCTTGTTCTTGTCTTTGATAAGTTTATTCGGTTCCATGGTCGGTTGGTTTAGAGGTTTCTGACTGGTTTTCATTCTTGCCCGGAGAAGCTGCCTGCGATGTGTTGGTGCCGTTGCTTTCCACGGGTTCGGAATAGCGGACAATCCAATCTTCTATCTTGGCTCCGTGCGCATTTTCCTCGCTGCGGGACAGCATATCATAGATGGTGAACTCCGCTTCGATATTACGTGAGATGCTTCCCCGTGCCCGGTACCCGGTCTGCGTGAAGATTATCTTTCCGGAAACGGGTATCGTTTGTGTGTTAATCTCTACATCCTTGATGCGTACCCCGTAACGGATATTCTTTTGTATGAGTGAGTTCAGCATATTCACATCGTTGTACTCGTTCAACAGCTCCTTCCCCTTGTTGCCTATGAGGTTGAGCGCAAGCGAAATGTTCTTCTCGTAGCTGCTCTCGTCAAAGGCATACCAGTGGGTTACGAAGGTCTTTACATGGTTCATGTATTCGTATTGCCGCATATCGCTGGCAGACAGGCTGCTTGCCTCATAGACTTCTCCCTGCCTGTCGATGACGAGAGCCTGGCCGTATGCTTTTTCTATTTTGTTGATAAGGAAGATGATACTGCTGGCAAAAGCGATAGTCAGAATGATGCAGTACCCGGCTGAAAGCCGGATAGTCAGCTTGACCGCATCATCTGCTCCTTTGAATTTCATCAGATTCATAGTTCTATTTTTTATTGTTGTCGTTTATGAAACTTGCCCCGATAGAGGCGGCACCGCCTACGTTGGTCAGCTTGCCGCCTGCCGCTGCGCCTCCCATCAGGGCGATGGTGGCCGCCGTGGTGACGATTGACACGGTTTTCGAAATGATTTTCCCGGCATCGCTGTGTCCTACGATTTTGGAGGATAGCCAGAAACAGCTGCAATAAGCACCAATCAGGGCGAGATCCATTCCTAAATATTGTATCTGCTGCGTAGCTGCGTCCACCATGTCGGCACTTTCCGTATAGATGGCCTTGAAGGTCTGCCATATGATTTGGTTCAGAATATTGATGACGGTGAATACCATACAGGCGGAGCAGAGCGTACCGAACCAGATACTCAACTGTTTCTGAAAGACCGGCAACATGCTTACGGCAAAGACAAACGGGCCGAGAATGACCAGTAGCTTGACAATGACCACGCCGATACCCAAGATGACTACTTGTATGATTCCTACCAATAGGGCGGAAATGCCATGAAGCACAAGGGTGGCGAGGTTGGCGGGGTTGAGCAGCTGCACAATCTTCTCCACGCTGGAGCGTACACCGGTCATTTCGTCCTCTTCCATCTTTTTATCCAGTTCGTGCTGCATGGCGCCGGTGCTGTCTTCTCCGGCTGCTACCTCCGACTGGAGGCTGTGTTTGTCGTATTCGGCAATCATCTCTCCTTGTTCGATGGCTGATTGTGCCATGAACTGGGCAAATTCCTGCGCACGCTCGGAGGTCAGCGAGGTGGCTTCGTTGATTACTTCCATCGTGCCTACGATGGTTTGGGCGATGGGGGTGTATATGCTTAGGCAGAAGAACAGTACCAGGCAACGGGCGATTTCCATCATGTCGGGAAATTTGTCCTCATTCGGGCTTAACAGCTGGCTGGCTCCGTGATAGAGATAGTTGTATGCTAGGTTGCAGATAAAGCAGATGACACCAACACCGAAGGCGATGACTGTCATTTGCGAAACGAGTTCCATCGTCAGACCGTCCGTGATCTGAAGTCCCCAGAGAAAATTATCTTGATTCATAACGCTTTAATTGGTGTGTCGTGTGAAAGCGGCCAACCGTCCCTGGTAATAGGTCTTCCGGTTATGCCCCTTCATGGATTTGTAAATGACCGTGGAACGCACGGATTCGTTAAACTCACGCATCTCTTCGGCGGCTTTTTCCACCGATTCCTTCACCTGCTCGATAAAGGACATGCGCCCTTCCGAGTTCATCGAGAAGTAACTGGTCACGGTGGCCACCTTGAACAGCAGGTCGGTACTCAGGCTCAGATTGACGGTCACACGCTGAAAGTTGAGAAATTTCAGGCAGTGGTAATTCGATCCTACGTTCAGGTAAAAGCTGTAGTCGCTGCTCAGGCAGGCTACGTCGTCCAGCAGGTCGGCAAGCTCTTTCAATGATTTGAGTTCCTTCAACTGGTCGATCTTTTGCAGGCCGAGCCGCAGTTCCTGGGCATCGATCATTTCATTGATTTGTGTAACCCATTTCTTGACATTGGCGATCCATTCCGTTGAGTTCAGCAGGGTGTGGCCGGGATCATGCACGACGAACTGGGCATGAACACTGCCGGTTCCCATCAGCCCTATCGAGGCGGCAAGTCCGAGTATGAGAATGATTCTTTTCATGACGGTTATTTGTTGGTGATGAATAATAGGGTGAATATGACACATACCAGCCAGGCTGTCAGATAGCTCTTGGCATTTTCCTTTTTCGTGGCGAGTGCCCATACCACGAAAATGAGCGCAACGCCCAAAAGTGCGGCGGCAATGCTTCCGGCAAGATTGTATGCGCTGCCGTTGAAGTCGGTTGACCAGCCTAGAAGGGCGGTCAGCCCTTGGGTGGCGTCATCCATACTTTTTCCTCCTTTCCTCCAGATAGCGGTTGATGGCCGTATAGGTCGAGCCGCTTTCGTTGAACAACTGCTTCAGTCGTACTACTGTCGCCTGGCGCGAATCGAAGGCTACGGCGGCGAAGTCGGACACCTCGTTGCGGAAGATGAAGGCATCGTTCGACATCTTGATGAAAAACTCTCTCCAGCGTTCCGTGCGCTGCAACGACTCGATCATATAGGCCTCTTCGTCCGTGATGGAAAGCACGGCTTTCACTTCCGGCAGGTTCTGCCGGTGTTCTGAATGGTCGAGGATAATCTTGGTCGCGCAGTTGATGATGATGGAGTCCTTGATACTGGACGGCATGTTTTTCAAAAACAGGATGTTCTGTGCGGCCAGCGTGATGCTTCCCTCCTTTTTACGGAAGGTTCGGTACAGGTAGGCGATGAAGTCTCCGAATTTCTCGTCTTGCAGGAAGTCGAGTGCTTCGTCGATGATTAGCTCTTTGGCAAACCCCTGGCGTTTCTTGATTTTATCCACGATCATTTGCAGGGTGATGATGGCAACGAGTGGAAAGTACTCTTTCTTAGAGGCATCTTCCATATCGAAGGCTATCAGCCGGTCATGCACGATATCCACGTTCTCGGTAGCGTTCAGCAGGAATGACAGCTCTCCGTCCGTATAGGGTTCCAGTAAAAGCAACAGCTCCTCTATCTCGAATTTCTGTTTCTCAAACTCGGTCATCCGTTTGCTGAACACTTCCTTCAGATAAGCCCGGTAAGTTATCAGCGTCGGGAAGATACGCTCATGCTTCTCTCCTATTGAAGAATTGTTCACATAGTCGTAAAATCCGATGACGGATTTCCTGAGAATGGCGTTTTCGGCAGGCAGCATGGGTTCACGTACCTTCCAAATGTAGCTGATAATGGCGACGATGGTCTTTATCTGGTCATCGGCAGACTCGGCATCCGTGGTGTCGATGTACAGGTATTTGCCGTTCTTGTCACGGTCACACAAGAAGGGGTTGAACGCAAATTTCTTCTGCTCGGTAGAGTCGAAGTATTTGCCCCGGTTCAAGGCTATCATCGAGCGGTAAGAGCCGCCGATGTCAATGATCATCACATCCCGGCCCAGCTCATAGCTTTGCAGGATGTAATTGTTCAGCCAGAAAGATTTACCGGAACCGGACGGGCCGATAACGATGCGGTTCTTGTTGTTCAGCGCCGGATAATCCCAGAGGTTTATCTTGGCGGGAGTACCGAAACGGTCATGGTAGATATGCCCTTTCTCGTCCGAAAGGTACATCCCCTCTTTTTGCAGATAGCAGATGGCCTGCTTGGTCGTGTTGACGAAGCCCCGGTAATTGGCCCTGGCATTGCCGGGTATGTTGCAGAAGAACAGGTTGCACAGCTCGGCGTTCTCCACATAGCACGAACTTTGGTTCATAAAGCTGAAGCCTTGCTGTACCAGTGCGGTTTTCCGCATGAGCGAGGTGCGGTCTGTATCGTTCAGCACGACATTGAAGGCGGTATAGGCGGTCTGGTAGTCGAACTGGGTAATCTCATCGCAGAAGGCTGCCTGCTCGCGTTGCTTCTCTGCCGCCGGAGGGTAGAAGTTGGTGATGTAGTTCAGCGCGTCTTTCTCCGCACCGATGGCCGTTACGGTGGCATCTGGATCGGTTATCTCTATCACGATGTTTACGATGTGGTTGAACGGCAGGCCAAGTCCTACGGGGTACAGCATCGAGCATTTGCTCCGTATGCTGTCCGGTATCTCTATGTTTCCCCCGTATGCCTTCGACTTGCCGGTGTGCGGCACGGCCAGTTCCTGAAGATGCTCGCCTTCGTTGGTCAGCGAAAGGATGGAAACGTGCTGCTGCCCTATTTTCATGCTTCCGCTTTCACTGACAGCCATAGGGTTGACGCTCTTCTGCGTGGCATCGTTTTCCGGTGTCTCGTAAGAGAGGTTGACGTAGTCGTAGATGGCGTTGTTCAGTTCCGTATCATCCATCTTGCGTATCTCAAACTGCTGGATGGACGACAAACCGTTCTCAAAGTTCATCAGAAAGGCTTCCATTTCTGTCAGCCGTTGCTGATATTCCTTATAAGGTTGCTTGAACGGGTAGTGCAGCTTTCGCATCAGCGAGGTGCCCGATGCGCTTTTGCGTATCTTACCGTTTCGGCTGCCGTTCGTGAACGTCACATACAGGTTGGTGTAACTGTTCAGTATCTCCTTGCCGTTGAAATGACGGTTGTTCTCCGCTATCAGGGCATTGGAAGAGTATTCTGCATGATGGTATCGCCCCGTATAGTAGAAATTCTGCTGATGGATGACCGTGCCTGCCGGAAGCAGCTTCAAAAGAGCCTCCAACCGCTCATGGATGTATTGCGCCTCGCTTTCCGACAAGGTGAACACTTCGGGCAGAAGCAGCCGGTAGCCGACGGTGATGTCACCGTTCCCGTTGATGACGGCGTTCTCCGTGATGGTCTGGATAGGCAAGACACTTTCCAGATCCACGGATTTGTCCTTCACCTCTATCTCTGTCTGCCGGATATACAGCAGAGCAATCAGCAGGCACAGCGCACAGATTAGCAGGGATATGAGTATGATGATTCCTATCATGGTTGCTGTTTTAGGATGAATTTGAAAATCTGCCGTTTGTCCGTTATCTGCCGGGGGGTGGCGTTCTTGATCCGGAGGCCGGTCAGGTAGTCCGGGTTACCGGCCTTGTGTTCCTTTTTCAAGGTTTGGAACAGCAGACCGGATAGAAACAGAATGGCGGAAATGATTCCGATGATGAGTATCGGGTGCAGCTGCTTGAATATGCTCACGATGATGATGATGGCCGTCAGCAGCATGAAGATGGCGAACTGTCCCGATGACAGACCGAAGAACTTGATCGGCTTGTTGATTTTACGCATGGTTCTCATGGCTCTTCGTTTTTAGATAATCAGGAAGGCTACCATGATGACTACCACGGCGATGATCCAGCCGAGCAGGTATTCCTTGGCATGGGGATTGTTCGTGGCAAGCGAATAGATGACAAAGACCAGAGCGATGCCGAGTACCGCCGCCAAAATGTATTTGGCTACGTCCAGAATGGTGTCCGCACCCTCTTTGGCTTTGTCTGTCACTTCGGATAGGCTGTTAATCTTCAGGCCGCTTTGTGCCTCCGCCACTTGTGCCGTTCCCAACAGCGTGAAGAATATGAGAAAGGTGAAGATAACCTTTCCATAGCGGTTAATGACTTGGTTCGCTTTTTCTCTTACATTTTCGATTGCTTTCATTTTGTTCCTATTTTTTAATTAAACATGAATCGTTTTCAGTCTCTCCCATTGCACATCCTTATACTTGATGGATATGGGCTCTTCTTTCGGCTGTTCCGGCAGTGGTTTGCCTGAGTAGTAGTAGGCTCTTCCATGCAGGTACATATCGGCTATCTCGGCAGCCAATTCCTCTTCTTCCAGCTCAGGCTGAAATACCACGCAGATGACCGGACAGGCTCTCTCCTGCCCTTCCTTGCGCACCGCCTCCCTTATCGGCTTCTCTTTCTCCTTTCCGGAAGAAAGTGCTTTCTTCTTTTTCCGAAAGTAAAAGTGAAGCGTGACACAGGCGAGTATGGCAACCAGTATCAAATCCACTACGTTCATAAGAGTTGCCAGATAATGAGCCAAGTGACCAATGCCGTGATATAGGTGATGATGGCCTCTTTGGTGCGCTCGTGGTTGCTTATCAGCTTTTTAAGTACCGCTAGTCCGGCACATAGAAAGCCTACCCCTATCAGCATGGCGCCTATTTCACGGTATAAGGAGATCAGGCCGGATACATTTGTATCGGCTAACAATATGATAATAAGCATGGTGATATGATTTGTCGGTTAGTAGAGCAGTATCTTTATTCCTACGTTCCAGACAGTGTTCCACTTGTCAATGGATAGGGGATTCCAATGTTGTTGTATGCGGGCAAGCAATGCCGTTCGGGGCAGGATGAATACTTCCAGTTCCGTTTCCAGTTTCGGGCCGATGATGAAGTTGTATTCCTTATCGGGGTGGCGGACGTATTCTGTACCGATGAATCCTCCCAGGCCGATGCCCCAGTAAACGGATTTCAGGTTGCAGGCCAGGGTTCTGTAATAACCGCCGTCCACAAAAAAGTCCTTACCCTTGTCATGTATCGTTTCGGGAATCGTTTCTTCCGGGTTCAAGGTAGAGACTTGCGGTAGGTTGGCTGTATATTCGTAAGGTTTCTCAAAATAGCTAAACCCGGCTTTCCAATAGCTTGTCCGGTTGATGTATCTGGAAAAGGACAGGTTGTAATAGTTGCCTGCATTGCCGAACAGGTTAGTGCCGTAGTTCAATTCAAGTGCCGGGATGTTCTCATAATGGCGTTGCGCAAAAGCGCTTACGGTGCATAACAGCAGGCTAAGGCTGATAGCAGTCAGTCTGATGTGTTCCATGGGAATTACTCTTTAGGTTATTAATGTTATATATTTTTCTATTTGTCTCATACGGTGTTTCCAATTTACGCGGATTCCTGTCGGCAGAACCGAATCAAGGTGCTTATCGCGTTGTTTTCGCTCCAAACATATAGATTATATACGGGAGGACAAATTTTATGAAGGGCTTTTAAAGGGCCTTTCGTGTTTATTTAATGTGCATTAAAAAATACATGTGCCGTAAACCGGCAGGTGTGGAATAATTCTACAGAAAAAAGCCGGATAGGATTAGTTGTGTAAAACTGTCCTGCCCGGCTTATAGGGTTTGGTTTATATGCGCTTTCGGATGTTGCTCAATGCTTGTGGCGTGATGCCGATATAACTTGCTATGTCTTTTAAGGGTATTGAACGTAACAGCCATTTTTCATTGGCCAAAAGCGCTTTGTAACGCGCTTCGGCATCCAGTGTGTAAAACTCCTCTTCCCTTATTATTTTGCGGTTGATGGATCTTACCAAATGTATTCTGGCCAGCTTGTTGAAATTGATGGATAACTCATATAGCTGATGAAGATCTTTTTTGGGCAATCTCCAGATCTTGCATGGCTCCAATGCCTTGATATTGTAGTGGGCATGGTGTTCTTCATGTGAAAGGAAAAAATTGATGAACTCTTTGGCTTGGATAAACCGTGCTGAAATCTCTCTATTCTCTTTGTCCGGAAACCATAACCGGACGATGCCGGATTCCAGATAATAGAGGTAGCATACTTCCTCGCCCCTGGTGACGAGGTGTTCTCCCTTTTTGATATGGATAAGCTCGAAATGAGCATCAAGATACGCCTTTTCTTCGTCTGTCATCCGCACGTGAAGATGGGCGCCCATTACCATGAGCGTCTCATCTATCAGGGTGGCAATTGTTTGAACCATTGAATTTGTTTTATGTTTATATAAGGGTACGGAAACGTACCCTCTAACATGGACGTGGCGTTCCAACAACAAAGGCACGCCCCGTACCAGTTTCATACTGGTACAGGCATGCGCCTGTTGTTGTTAATTCCTTAACGATAGATGCCACTCTTTTGTTAGACAGACGGACGTATGTAAAAAGCGGGCTGCCAATTTTCTGACAATCCGCTGCAAAGATACTATTTTATGGTTTTTGTTCCAACTTTTAGGGATTTAAGTTGACGGCAAGGTCTTCTGGACGAATGCCTACTACCTTTATATAGATATCCCGGTAGATGTTCTCCTTAATCTCCTTGTCCTCTTCAGAATAAAGCCATGCGGTAAATTCATGATAATATTCGCCGGTTCCCAATTTAAAGAAATCCTTATATTGATAATGTCTGCTCACGGGAATGCCTTTCTTGTTTAACAAGAAGCATGATTTAAGCGCATCGTGATATTGCGAGGTCAGTATCGCCTTTATCTTTTCGTCGAAATATTCCAATGTTTCCTGGTCAAAGAAAAACTGTACGGTGTAGGGCCACTTCTCCCCTTTTCCTTTGATGTACTGGTATTGGAATTTGGTTCTCTCCAGCTTTTTGTTGATACCGTTTAAGATGCTGGTCACCTTCTTCTTCCGGTCATGGTTGTCCTTTACCGTTACATCAAATTCCTTGGCAAGTTGGTCAACCGTAACGGTGAAATAAGGTGCTTGTCCTTGGTCAATCTTATACTTGATCAGGTAAATCATTTTCGCCAGGTTCAGATAAAACTTGCGGTAGCCTTTGCGGTTGGGCAGGTTACGGTAGTCTTTCAGTTCCAGCAGATTGTATTCGGTAAGCAAAGTATTCATCAGATCTTTGCTCAGATGCACGTTGTAATTCCGCTTGGTGCGCTTTTTCGTGCCGAAGTTATCCTTTATCTCAAAGCGGTCCAGTATTTGAATGAACTTATATTGCGTCTTGCCGTTCATGGCGTATGCTACACTGAGGTTGGATGTCCCTAAACGGTATAACGCCGCTTCAAAGGTGTTCTCTATCGGATGCTCTATCTTTTGGCCGTTCTGTTCGGTGATATATACCGGACGTTGGTTGCTGAACAGGAAATCAAGCTGCTTCTCGGTCAGTTTTCGTTGCAACTTGGTTCGTTCATACCCCATGACCTCACAAAAATCGTTGATGGAGAACCAGCAGTCGCCGAACAGATCTTTCATTTGTGAAGATGCCACGTAAATGATAATGTCAGACATGACAGTGCCGCCTGCATCAAATAGAACTTCCAATACTTTCGTGTTGGAAGACTCGCTGAGAGTCCTGGGGACTCTGCTCAACTCTTTTTGTGTATTACTTTCCTTCATAGGCGGACACTTGTTGTTTACTGATGCAAAGATACGTTTTTTTACGGAGATAGTGAATCTAACTCCCTATAAATGAAGATTCCAAAGCATTTTTTTCGTGCTGTTTCTTGATTTAGTTGTGTAAAAGTGTCCCGACTACGGCTGTTTCCGATCCCCCAGTTGTGTAAAAGTGTCCCGAATGGCCGGTTTAGTTGTGCAGAAGTGTCCCGGATTCCTGATTTAGTTGTGTAAAAGTGTCCCGAATGCAGATTCTAGTTGTGTAAAAGTATCCCGACTTTCCTGTTCAGTTGTGCAGAAGTGTCCCGAATAGTCGGTTAGTTGTGCAGAAGTGTCCCGGTTACGAGAAGATGCCAGTAAGTGCTAACTTGCAATAATATAGTTGATTATACGGAAAACCTCCCTTATTAGTTGTGTAAAAGTGTCCCACAAATACTTAAATCCCTAAAAACCTAAATAAAACGAAGAAATGATTTTGTTACCGTATTCTTACTTTCGGAAAAAATTTTGAGGTGGAAACAAGTAGAGGTTTGAATTCTTTAACATATTGTCCAGGATAATAGGCAAAGGGATTTTTCCGCAGTTGTGTAAAAGTGTCCCGGTTCAATGCCGGCCTTCACTAAAACGGTGTGCAAAAATAACGCCTGCCCGACGGATGCAGTCGAACAGGCGTATATATTTTTCCGAAAGTAGAATCAGATGCTCATATACTTCTTCAGTATCGCTTGAATCTCCTTGTTATGGCTGGTCAATATGTCTTCAAGAATGTTGTTTGCGATGTTGTGCATTCCTAATCCAGTGGCCATAGCAATCTGCTTCAGCTTTCTGTGGGTTTCGCTGGATATCCGGATTACTTCGGTGTTCTTTAATTTTCGCTCTTCCAGATATTCCGAGAATTTTTTTCCGCAGACTTTGCTTTCTTCTGTTTTTGGAGAAGACTGCACGGAAGGTTTGGATTCCGGCTTTTCCATTTGTTCCGGCTGAGGTTCTTGGACGGTTTCTTTGACTGGAGCCGATTCTTTCACCTCTTCATGGATGGGGTGCTCAATCGCAGGTTGGGGGATAGTGCTTTCCGCAACACTTCCGATCTGCTGGATTTCCTGCTCTTTCTTACTGGCGCTTTGCAGCAAGAGTTTTCTCATGGCGGCTGATGATGTCCTTTCTTTGTTGGTTGCCATAGCTTTATTCTCCTATATGGTTACAGATTAATTCCAATACCTCTTCACAGAAAGCATCACAGGGATGATGGTACGCTTTACTCAGCGTACTTAAATTGCGTTGATAGTCAACCCTTGAATCCTTGATGTAGTTTTGCATCAACTCGAAAGGCAAGGTTTTTTTATTTTTCAAAATTTCTTTGAACTCCAGCACATTCGGAAGAACACGGTTCATAACACCACGCACGGTAGTCTTTTTACCAATCTTTCGACGGCTTTCGATAATCCCTTCATAGATGTTATAGTAAAAGGTCAATGTAGGTCTTAAATCGGTCTGGTTCGGTTCGAAGGGAATGATGATCACGTCAACGAAGTGCAGCGTTTCAACTACACCGTTTTGTTTCAGGTTACCCGGAAAATCGACAAGTATAATGTCGTAATTGTCCTGAAGGAAATCCAGTTGGTTGATGAACTCTGAGGAAGAGATATTGATAACCTCATATTCTTCTTCCTTTTTCATGATTCCGTCCTCGGCTTCGTCCTCACGTAATTTTCCGATAGTGTTCTGCATGTCGTCGATATCCACCACGGCAATGGATAAGCCCCCCTCTTCGTTTGACTGCGAATGAATATAACCTGCAAACAAAGCTGTCAGCGTAGACTTCCCTACCCCGCCCTTGGGATTCTCAAAAGCTACGACTACTCCTGGTAATATTTGTCCCATAATGTACGTTTTTAAGTATGTGCGCAAATATATAAATAATAAATTAAATAATTGCATACTTTTATAATTAATTTATTATACACTTTTTTACTTAATTGTATAAGTAATTACATATATAAATATAAATATAAATATGTACATACTTAATCTTATAATTAAGTATGTATGTTCATACTTTGTAATAATATAATTAGTAATTATGTATTTTGTAACTAATGGCTTTCCGTTCGCCTGTTACAATGTGCGTAGTTACTTTGTAACAAAGTGAGCGGTTAATCTGGATTAAGAAATCAAGACTTTTGTCTGGTTTTGTTTCACAGCTGAGTATTATTGTATATCTTTGCTAATGCAAGGTATGTTTTTGTGGGTACAAAAAACCTTGCGACAGCCGAGCTGCCGACCAATGTTCGTTACACTCACATACTCTGTATATATGAAAGAGAATCGAGATATAAGTATAAAGATCCGCTTGACGGAAGCCGAGAAAGAACAGCTTCTTCAACGTTCAAAGGAAGAGGGAAAATCCCTTTCTTCCTTTATCAGAGAGTCTGCCTTGAAAGGCAGAAGCATATCGAAAACCGATGTGCAAATGATATATGAACTTCGTAAAATAGGAGCCAATATCAACCAGCTTGCCAAACATATCAATACGCTTCCGTCCGATGAAAATATATTGTATTCATTGGATCGGATTAACCAATACCTTTCGGATGTAGAAACCATTAACCGGAAATTGTTATGATAGCCGAGATACAACCTTCTTTCTCATCCCACCTGTCCATGAGCCGGAAAATTGAATACCAGCTTTCCAAGGTCAAGGAAGGAAACGGAAAAGTGCTTTACACCTCCACTGGTGACGAACTGGCCGCCATGCCAGCCTACATGAAACTTATCTCCCAGTTGAATGACCGGGTGAAACTACCTTATGCGGAATTTATTCTGAGCCTCTATCCGGGAGAAAGCCTTTCCGATGAACAGTGGCTTTCTCTTGCCGGGGAATATATCGAGAGGATGGGGTACGGAAAGTCCTGTTATGCCGTTGTCCTAAATACCGACAAGGCACACAGCCATGTGCATGTGCTGCTGACCACAATTGATGAAGAAGGCAAAAGCATTCCTTCCGGAAATAATTACAGCCGTTCCGAAAAGATCTCAAGGGAACTGGAGCAGAAGTACGGTCTGTTGCCTTTGGAAAGGGAAGGAGGCAAGAGAACCACGTTGGGAGAGGCGCAATACCGTAACTATTATTTCGATGCGGCCTTGAAGAAAGCCATGCGTAGTTATAATTACAAGGATAAGGTATCGGCTGTCCTGGAACAATCCGATACATACCGGTCTTTGAATAAACCCTTGCAAGAAATAAAATTGGCCAATGAAGAATGGCGTGTCCTATTGGGGGATGAAAGCTATGACAACCTTTTCGCATTGCTGGAAAAAGGAGGTTTTTTCAACCCCTTGTTCAAGGATGAACTGTTACAACAGCTTGACCGCATCTACTCTTTTTCCGAAAGTACATCCGATTTCCGAAGGAACCTGGAACAAGAAGGATTGTATATGCGTCTGGTCACCAAGAAGGACAAATCCTATTATGTCTATGGCATCAAGGATTCAGGCTTTTACCTGAAGGACGTTTCACTTCCTCAGAAATATCGTTTTGGTAATATTCGTTTTGATGGCCGGGGCATGAGCGCCGATGAACAGAAGCATTATCTCTATGACCATGTGTTTAAGGCATTGAACGCTTCTTTAGGCTATGAGGATTTTAAGAAAAGGTTGGCGGAAGAATCGATCCGTGTGACGGAACATGTAAACAGCAAAGGCGCATACGGGATTTCCTTTTATATGGAAAACGTGGAAAATGCTCATGTCTTTAAAGGTGCGGATCTTTCCCGTAAGCTCACTTATCAGAATATCCAGAAGCATTTCGATGGTGTGGCTGTCGGTCTCTCGCCACATATCGATAGGGTAGGGGAGTTCCGTGAGCGGGTGGATCGTGAGGCTTTCTATATGCAGGGTGGGGGAGTTATGGCCATTCCGGAACTTGACATTACCGGCAGCGGGAAGAAGTCGCAAGAGGATGATCTCATACCGTCCAAAAAGAAACGGAAACGCAAGAGTGGTCCCGATTTCTCATTATGATGAATACTAACTTAATATATTTGCTTTATGAATTATCAGACCGTTTTACAGAATTATCATCCCACTGAACAGGGGGATTTCATGTTGAGATATGAGATAGGTGGCCGGGGATATGTCGTTTACTCACCGGAGAAGGATGCGTTGTCTTGTATTGAATTACATGGCTTTTCCGAGCTTACTCCTTGGCAATTGGCTTTTGTTCTTTCCTTGGATATGCAGCAGATGAAAGAACAGGACGAGCTTTCTCTCTTCGTATGTTGTAAGCGAGAAAAGCTCTTGTCTTATCTTTTCGATGTGGAGGAAAGCGAAACCGTCTTGAAGACAAAGCACGTGTCCGGTTGGCAGGGCTATCTGATGATGGATATCCATAAGCCGGACAGGGTACGGAACGTGTTCCAGTTCCATCCGGAAACGAAAGAAGCCCGTTTGGTCTTTGATAACCGTTTATGTGTCGCTTCCCTTCGTGAGAAAGAAAAAGGAAAGCTCATCCATCTCTGTTGGAGTCCTTCTGTCTTTGCTGCCATCGATAAGGGAGGAGAGCGTACCGCACCGGCTTATCTGTTGGCTTCTGATGCTGCCTTGTTGCATGGGTATGCCATGAAACAGATTGCGGAATGCTTTGCCGGTACACCGGTTGAAGAACGGGTTATCGGTATTCATGTAGGGGATAATGTCTATGAGGCCTTGTCTTTTGTGTGCTATTACGTCCGTAACGTGCAGGATGAATATTTGGTTATTCCTGAGCGGAAAGATGGGATGGTGATTCTTGAAACCCCGAAATGGAATCCGATACGCCAGGCTAACTTCGTGGCTTCACTGAACAAGATGGCGGTTGACCAGGCGAAGAAACGCTATCCGGAAATGGAGGTTCCGAATGAACGGCCATTCACGTGCCTCTCTTTTGCCCGGAAGTCTTTCGTCTATTTCCCGGATCTGAAGGTGTATCAGGAGGTGTTCTTGAAGATGTATTTGGGGTTGGTGAGGTTACAGGAGGTGCATTTGCTGGGGTAAGGAACAATTGCAGTGCTGCTTATAAAATAGTGGCACTACTATTGTTAGAGTACTTCTATCATTCCTTTGGTTACGGCATCGGCCAGTAGTCTTTTTACAATCCTGCCACTGGGAGGATTGGTTATCCCAAGCGTTATCTCAACCCTGTTTGATAGAGGATGATAGTGCAGGTATTGGAGGATTTCATCTTCAATAGTCATGTTATAATTCTTTTATCGGGACAATTTTGCCTGATATTTATGCTTTTGTTTATTGTTCTGTCCCGATAGAGATTATTTTGGATGGACAAAGAAACGCTATCCAGAAATGGAGGTTCCGAATGAACGGCCATTCATGTGCCTTTCTTTTGCTGGAAGTCTTTCGTCTATTTCCCGAGTCTGAAGGTGTATCTGGAGATGTTTTTGAAGATGTATTGGGAATTGGTGAGGTTACAAGAGGCGCATTTGTTGGAATAAGGAAAAGGGTGCATCTAATGCCCAATTTGAAAGGATCACCTGCTACAGATAACTGTAACAGGGATATTATCCTTAAAAAAGTGAGTTAGATACACCATTTTAAAGTGCTTCTGTTATTTCTTTGTTTACGGTGTTGGGGAATAATCTTTTTATTACTCAGTTATAGGGAAAATAGGTCTGATATTTATGTTTGGATTATATACTTTGAGGATAAGTGAAGAAAGATATCTGAAGGTGGATTCTTTTATTTAGAGTTCCTTTTAGAATAAGATTTCGCCAAACAGAAATATATTTAGAATTGTTTCTCATAAACCTCAATGCTGCAACATTGAAGTCCAATCTGTAAGCTTGATATCTTATACATTTATTCTTATTTCCAACTTTTCATATAGCACAACTGCCTTTATCAGAGGCAGATTCTCCTTGCAGAACCATGGAAAATCGATACATCTGAAATCGACATGGCTCTCCTCCAGCAGATTGAGAAAACGGATGTCGTCTATCATCCCTTTTAAGGAAACGAACAGGAGAGGTATCTTTTTTCTTTGGCAAAAAAATAGCGCCTTCTGTAGTTCCGCATATGCGATGGCTTGTTCATCCTTGCTAGTGGAATCATTTCTCTTGTCAAAAAAAGACAACTGGACTTTTAATGAATTATGTTGTTGGAGGTATTCCGCCAGCTGTTGCTGTGCTTCAGGAGAGCTGGCATCTCCATACAGTATTATATCACTATATTGCTTCATATCGGGTATTTGTTCCGGTTGTACGCTCCTTTTTTCCAAAGGCACCCCTGCATATTCTTTCAATAGATGCTGCTTCGTGATCTTTCGGGGTTTCTCAACGGAGTAGAATGCATATCTGAATATAAACTGAGTCCCTTTCTTCTGTACGGATTCCTGTTCCAGGAAAAAAGAATTCAGGCGTATCTTGTTTTCTTGAAGGATATGTTTGGGAATATCTTCCTGATAGATATCGGTCATGTATTGAAGGATGGTCTTTTTCATTAGAAAAATCAATGAAAAGGTTCATTACCAGTATTTATAATAAGTTTTTCCAACCCATTAATTTTTGCGTAATGCTGTTTCTGCGGTTTAGAATCTGAAAACGAAGCTACTTTCGCAAGATCCTGTGTCCGGTATATATACTTACTTACATATGGATAGTGATATTTTATCATTTTACCGGCAAATACATTCCGAATGTTTTCCACATTGAGTACAATCTTGATCTTGTTGATAATAATCAATGCTATAGATTATCATTTCTTTTTCAATATGGATATCAGGTTGCCTAATTGAGGTTCGATAACTTTCTTGTAAACCAACTTCATTCTTTTGTCAGAGGTTTTAACGAAGGATTTTACCATTTATAGTCAAATTGTTCAATGTCTTCTTCTGCAAGTAGATTTCCGGACTGCACCTCGATGAACGTCAATTCAGAGATAGCCCTGACTGCATGTTTAACACCTTTCTTGATTGTAATCGTATCGCCTCTGCTGATAACCGACCTGATATCATCGAGTACCAGTTCTCCCTCGCCGTCGATAAACGTCCAGACTTCATCGCGATGGCGGTGTACCTGATAGCTGATACTCTTACCGGATTTGATTTTCAGTTGCTTGGTAAGTGATTTGTAACCGTCGGAAAACTCGGCGGTATCGACAACTTTGTATTCACCCCAGCGACGTTCTTCGAACATTGGCCGATGTTGTAGGCAGTCAGCGTAAGTTTTGATGTTCTCGCTTTTATCTTTGTCCGAAATTAGGATTCCATCATTTGATGCTGCGATAACTAGATTCCGTGTGCCAATGCACATGATTGGCAGTCCAAGTTCGTTGATGACGTGGGTATTTTCGGATTCTTCATCCATGACAACATTGCCCATGGTGTGTTCCGATAGTTCATCAGTCAACGTATTCCATGTACCAAGGTCTTTCCACTCTCCGGCAAAAGGTACGACGGCTACCGACTGCGCTTTTTCAGCGACTTCGTAGTCAAAACTGATTTTCGGAAATTCCCCATAGCGAGAACGAATTTCTGAAAAAGTGTCGGTTTTGATGTGTCGGGTTACAATATCTGTCATATACCCCAACCGAAAAGCGAATACGCCTCCGTTCCAGAAAGCACCCTCTGAAATAAGTTTCTCGGCAGTTATCATATCTGGCTTTTCCGTAAAGCGTGATACTTGAAATATTCCTTTGTTCTGTACATCATTGACTGGCACTACATATCCGTATTTTGCTGACGGATATGTGGGGTTAATTCCCATCAATACTAGTTCGGCTACATTGTTTTTCACTGCATCCGCTATCCTGCGAATCGTTTCAAAATAACCTGTTTCGGTATAAGGGTCGCAAGGCATGACGATTATAATCTCATCGGTGGAACATTTTCGTTTGTAGGCCAAATACGAGCTTGCGAGAGCGATAGCCGGGAATGTATCGCGACGCTCCGGTTCCGTAACTACAGGAATCTCTTCTCCAAGCTGGTTGATGATGATATCCCGTTGTGACTGGCTTGTTGCCACAGTAATCGAATCACAGATGCCGGTTTCTCGTAATTGCCGTACCACCCGCTGCACCATCGACTCTTTCGAGCCATCGGGCGCAGTCAACAGTTTGATAAATTGTTTTGACCGTGTATTATTGGAAAGCGGCCATAGGCGTTTACCAGAACCGCCGGATAACAGTATGATTTGCATAGATGTTATTTAATTCGATTTTTAATTTGCCGATAGTATTCTTCAAGCATCAATTTCCAAAATTTATTGCGTTCGTAACGTGATGTAATCATTGCCCTTGCATTCTTTGCCATTCTTTTTACCTCATTAGGATTATCCAAAAAATATTTCATGGCTTTATACAATGCGTGTTCGTCTTGTGGTGGAACAATTATTCCATTTTTGTTTTGAACAATTATTTCATTACAACCATTGATATCTGTAACGATTTGTGGTAATTCCAAGGCCCCAGCTTGCATGACAACATTAGGGAAACCTTCACGATAGGAGGGAAAAACAAAAGCCTCACACCCCATTAGATAGGGACGAACATCTTGTTGAAAGCCGACAAACTCAATGTGAGAATTTGTGCTAATCTCTTGTTTTACCCAATCATCAACCGGATAAAGGTTTTCTTCCATAAAGCCGATTAAACGTAATCCTATGTTAGGATAATCTTTCTGTAATCGAATAAAAGAAGCTACTAATTCATTGATTCCTTTCTCATAAAATATACGACCTACAAAACCAAACGTGAAATCGAAAGTTGAAATCTTAATATCTTGTGTAGCATTTCGCGAATAGAATGCCGTATCAATTCCATTTGAACCACCATTACCGATAACAAGCATTTTTTTAGGATTGCCGATCCCCATTGAACAAATAATATCACACATCTTTTGTGAATTGGGATATACATTTGTGGCACAAGCGTAAGTTAACCGTTCCGTAAAACGAAGAATTTGTTTTTTTATGCCCGTAGCCGTCGTCAATGGGAAGCCTGTTACCGTGTGCATACGGATCGGCACACGTGCTATCCATGCTGCTAACATACCCAAAAGACCAGCTTTGGGGGTGTGCGAGTGAACAATAGTCGGCTTCTCTTTGATAAAAAGTTTTACCAATTGGAAAAGAGTTATTAAATCGAAAATCGGATTTATGGCTCTTGACATTTTTACCGGAATACAACGTGCCTGTTGCTTCTGTAATTCCTCCCAACCTTCTCCTTTAGGGGCAACGGCAATGACATCGAAATATGCGGAAAAATAATTCAATTGACCTTGAAGTTGCCGGACTTGAAAATAAGCTGAATTTGTTATTTTGAATAATTTCTTTTTTTTCATTGAAAAGATTTTATTTTTTTTGCAGGAACTCCCCCATAAATAGAGAATGAGTCAACACTTTTATTAACCAAACTATTTGCGCCTATTATACATCTTGTATCAATGTGAACTCCACATAAAATCCTCACTCCACAACCAATCCATACATCATCATGGATAACTACCGTTTTTTTTAGGATTTCATTATATTTAATAGGTAAATTAAAATCAGAATAAGTGTGAGTACTTGTTAGTATTGAACTTGAATGGGCAATAGACACATTATTTCCGATCATCAATCCTCCGCTACATTCAAAATAACACATCGGATGAATACTGATATTATCTCCCAGTTCTAGTTTCTCTATGTTAGATATATATACATTTTCTTTAATTACAACATTATCACCGCATTTTTTTGCTAGATTTTTCACCAATATGTATCTAATCACAATACCAACTTTTCCTCCAATACCTCTTAAACTTACAAATAAAAAATTATTAAGTTTCCTAGGAAGATATGAATCTACTATAACGAATACCTTAATTAATGGTTTAATCCGTTTAAATAAAGTTCTACCGCTTAGATCCGACATGTCTAATATCTATATAATTGTTTTTTTTATCTTTCATATGAAACAAATAGCCAATAGGCATAAAAATAATATAACTAGAAATTCCTATTTGTTTTATTTTATTTTTCATTTTCAATTTAGAGCAAGGAGCAAAACGCCAGTAATTTATATGAGCTTTTATTTTTTTTAAATATGGAATATCTAGTGATGCCATTTCTGAATAAATTCTCATGGCATAATTAGGTGAATTCATTCTGTTTTTGATTGATGAAACAGATAAACCGTCTGATAAATACTCTGCGATGTATATTTTTTCATTAAAAAATAACATAAGGTAATTTTTTCCAATACGGTTTAGAACCAAACTTTCTGCACAAAATTTTTCTCCGGGTATATCGTCAAATAAATAATTTCTCAGGACTGATGTTTTAAAAACAAACGCAACATCCCCTTTTATATTTTTTATAATCCAATAGTTAATCCAAGAATCTTTTAAAATTTTCCATGTAACCTCTTTCCCTATACGAGAACCATCTGGAAAGCATTTCATACCACAAACTCCAGCAAATTTATCATTATTCTTTATATATTGATAATGAAAAACTATTCGTTCTATAGAGTCTTTTGTTAAATAGTCATCACTATCTACAATATAAAATAATTCTCCTTTTGCATGTAATACGCCATTGTTGATTGCTCTATGTTTTCCACCATTCTCTTGTTTGATGAAACGAATTAATATACGATCTTCATTTTGATAAGATTTTATAATTTCATCAATATCATCAGTGCTCCCATCGTCAACAATAATCCATTCAAAATTTTTATAGGTTTGAGACAACAAACTCTGATATAGATTTCCAATTAAATTCTTCCTATTATATACCGGTGTAAATACAGTAACTAAATCTTTCATAAAAATCTTTTTCTATTGTTTTGTATTTTATTTTATCCACATTACATAAGTGAACATATAATAACATAGAATAATCCATTTTATTCGTTCTCCCTGGTTATTTATTAAGTTATCTTTTAGCAAGGGATATATCAATACTATAGGATAAAGAAACCAAGATAGATAAGCAAATCTGTTATTATACGGTACATGAATGGTCAATAGCCAGAACGCATTACTTGCTATATAAGTATTAAATAAACGGATAAACAATTTGTCTTCGTAGCAATATGTATAGATATATTTCACTCCTGCGATAATGGGTATCAAACTATAAATAATGAAGTCCCAGCGAAATCCAATATTAGAGAACATTTGCTCCATGCCTTTATAAGACATATTCAAATATTCAGACATCCTTTTATCCTGTTCAAACCAAGGAATGTTTGTCAACAAAGTGGAGAAAGAATCACGTGCAACAAGCATAAGCAGGAAAAACGTTCCCCATAAGTATAAGTAGTGTTTGGGATTATTTGAAAGTCGGGTCAGCAAGAAACAGCCAATTGGCAACATGACGGATTGATGGAAAAGACATGCTATAATCCAAACAGGAATTCGTTTAATATCGTTGTTTGGAACAAGAAAAGAGAAGATAACTAACGATGTAGCTATTCCGTTACGCAGTCCATTTACTCCGTATCCCCAAAAACTCAAAGAACAAACGAACAACACTAGTGCTACAGCATATTGTTGTTTGAATCGTTTCTTTAAAGCAAAGAAAACAGGCAATATATATAATGAGCAAAGAACAAACCAATACCCTTTTAAATTGACGAGTTGTGAAAGCCAATAGGTAAGATACTCAAAACCAATATCTCTATCTCTTATAGCAACCGTACCATAGAAGGCTTTCTTTTGGAAAGCCATGGCATAAGCTGAAGTATCTCCAAAGTAGTGATAATCGGTCGGTCGGAAAGTTACATGAACATATACAATCAAGAGTAAAGCAAGGCTAAATATCTGGTTGTTGATATAAGGCTGTCTTACTGTTTCTGCCCTGACCGGTTGAATAGCGATGTAAACAACTAATAGCAGCAACAAGTTGTAATATAAGGCTATATATAGACTAATACTCATAAAATGACATCACAAATTTGGTCCACATAATGTTCCCACGTAATTTTAGCTTCTATGCGCCGACGTGCATTACGACCTTCATTTATAGCAAGAGATTTATCGTCGATTAACTTAATGAGTAAATTCTCCAATTCTTCGTGGGCGTCCTGATGTATCAACCAACCGCCATTATTCTCCTCGACAGCATCGGGAATGCCACCTGTACGAGTACCTATAACGGCGGTTCCACAAGCTTGCGCTTCGGCAAAAACAAGCCCGTATCCTTCTACATTCCTATTATCCGCTTCTTCACGTGTACAGAGAATGAATATATGCGAGGCTGAATAGAAATCGCAAAGTTTATTATCATCAATGAAACCTTCAAATGATACAATATCTGACAATCCTAAATCGGTAACCATCCGCTCAAGTGCACTCTTATATTTTCCTTTACCTCCGAGATGCAATCGCACTTGTTGCTTATACTTTGCCGGTAAAGAAGCTATCGTCCGGATAATAAAATCATGTCCTTTAAATTTTTCCAATCGAGAAATAGAACAGAGGTGTAGCAAGCCATCCTTATATTTTTCACAAGTAGGGCGAAAATGAATTGCATCAACCGCTAACGGAATAGCGATTGTTTTAGCATTTGGAGAACAATGTTTTACTAATGTCTCTGTATAATGACTGTTAGCAATCACGCAAGAGGCGTTTCTTAGTATAAAACGTCGATAAGTAGGCCAAATACAGCGTCGGAAAAAACTCTTTCCGGCAAGATATTCGGCTCCATGTGCCAATATATAGGTTTCTCTGTTTGACAATAGAGACAGCATTCCCTCTGGATGATAATTCCCGGTAATTACAATATCACCGGGAACAGTTTTTTTGCGTAAATACTTCAATGTACGCAACTCCAATATTCCTCTTCTTCCATGCAATCTCACCACATTATTATCCTCCTCTGCATCGGTAGAAGTACTTTGGGGACAAATGACTGTAACATTCAGTCCTTTTTTCTCTAAATATTTTTTCAGTTCAAAACAAAGCCTTGCAATACCACCATTACTTGGTGGATAATCATAGGTTACAATAAAAATGTGTTTGTTAGATGTTTGCATAATGAGTATATTTAGGAGTTAGTTTTCCTTTTTTATAACCTTCTTTATAAGTTTTTGCAAAAAGTCTAAACAGTCCGGGATTGCGGTAAGTAAAAGCGTATGATGCAACAAGACGCAACAAATAGATGTAAGCAGTCGGCCTATGATACCATTTGAGATGACGGCTAATCAATAAAGCCCGGTTATGTACTAATGAAGCAATATAGCGATTGATATCCAGAACCCTGCAACCGCCTGTATCAGCAGCCAAGTGCCATACATGAGCATCATAATTAAAAAAAACTTTGTATCCAAGTTCCTTTACTCGTAAACATATTTCGGTTTCTTCATATAGAGCAGCTCCATAATTCAAATATTCATCAACACCACCAACTTCTAAAAATATGTCTTTTTTTATGCTATAATTTCCACCTCCGCCATGATCTACATATTCTTTATGATTAATGTGGAATCCCCGTTCTGGAGTTGCCGTATAGAAATGGAACTTGCCTACATTTTTCGATTTGGGATTATTCTTATATTTTTCTGTAATTCCCCCTGCCACTACTGCGATATCAGGTTGTGACAAGAACTTGTAATGCTCTTTGAGCAGGTTGCAGTCACACTCGATATCATCATCTAGAAATAGGATGTAGGCGTATTGTGTGTGTTGCACACCGAAATTACGAGCTTCAGGTAGCCCTCTAAATTCAGTCACATGATAGTACTTAATCAATGTATCACTATCTTTTGCACGACTATACATAGTACTGTCAATGGCTGCCGATTGGTCTACAATAATTATTTCATACGGCTCCCCAAAATCTTGCTCTATTAAGCAATCAACTGTACTTGCCAGATAATCAGCCCGATTAAGTGTGGGCAAAATAATGCTTATCCCTTTTTGCATAAGGCGTTTATGAATAATATGAATCAAGAGTTAAGAAATTAATCACTTCGTTTAGGAATTATACTCTATCAGAAATTTCACTATAATGAAGCATTTCTATATTTTACGTAGTTGTACTGAAATGTTTGACTTTCTTCAAGATGGCAATACAAAAAAAGCCTTAACTCCCCTTCGTATGAATATGTGATTTTATAAATAAAAAGTCCGTTTAAATTTTCTAATAAAGCAGTTGAGTTAGGATTCTTCTACATGATGTTTGGAGCTATCTCTTATAACTCGATTGTAAAATTCGATGTTTTGTGCCACTATCTCGTTGGTGTTGAATCTAGCAGTTGCATTTAGATAAGCCCTGTCGGCTTGTTCACACCTATAAATGGGATTCGAGATTAGCCGTTGCAAAGCCTCTGCAAATTCATCGATACGTTTCACCCTGCATTTGCAAACACAGTTACTGTCTCCTATAATCTCTTGAAAACAATCGATATCGGAACAAACAATTGCCTTCCGCAGTAACATTGCCTCCAGTAAGACCAAACCGAAAGTTTCTGCATGGCTTGGAAATATGCAAATATCGGCACTGTTAGCGTATGACATAGTCTTGTCATAAGGTAAGCGACCTAAATACGATACACAACCGATCGATTGCTTTGAAAAGAGAGATTTGCATTTTTCCCATGTCGAAGAACCATTCACTACTGCATCCTGTCCGATGAGAATGAGTTTGACATTGTCGTTTTGCTCGCATATCCTGTTGAAAATAAGAGGCAAATCAAGTACCCCCTTTTTCTCAACAATTGTCCCCCAATAAAGTATCGTTATTGTATTTTTGTTCATGTCACTAGATGAAAGAGGGGGCATGTTTATATCCACAGGATTATATATTACACATTTTCTCTTATTCGAAGACAGACTGAATAATTTATCCGTCAGGTCGAGAGCCTGTCGGCTAACTCCTATATAGGCATCAGAATTACGCAAAGCATTATATTCCATAAGCCGTACGTTCCATGGAGTTTTGTTTCCAGACAAATGATCGAAATACACATTTGAACCATGTAATCTTGTAACTACTGGTACAGATAAACTACAAAAAGCCAAAGGTCCCTCCCAGTCGATAGATTCAACGAGGTCGATGCCAATCTTTGCCACTAATAGATTTAACTTTTTATTTAGATACCTTCTATTGATAAAAGAAGAAAATGGAGACTTATGAGGCTGGTTTATAGGTATCACAGATATACCATCGTCCCACACAGTTTCTGTAAACTTATTGCCCCAATACACAACTGATACCTTCACACCAGTCTCACTCTTAACGATAAGATGAGACAAATGTTTGATAAAAATTCCGATTCCGCCACATTTCATACCCAATATCGGATATTCTGTAGTTAAAAACGCTATATGCATCTCTATTGTATTTTTTGGAAAATATCAATGAAAGATTTTGTTTGTTGCGATGCCAAGTAACGGCGGCAATATTCTTTGTTTGCCGTCATTGGAAATTTTTCGCTAAATACTTGTTTGATGACAGTAACACCTTGCTGAGGAGTATCTATAAAAATACCTATGCCTGCTTTTATCAATTCGGTTCGTGCTTCGCTAGTCATGGGCACCATTGCTAATACAGGCACTTGTAATGCGATATAATCGACCATTTTTGCGAAATTAGTCCACCATAAAGCCGTGTGTCCGGGAATAAGTACTGCTGCTTTTGCATTAACTATCAATTCATACAATTTACGCTGCGGTACATGATTGATATATTCCACGTTGTTACAGATTCCCAAATCATTGACAAATTCTTCCGTTTGTTTTTGATTGATATTCTTATTACCCACAATTTTAAGGGTGCAACCCTTGCCTTTTAATTCCTTAGAATTGACAGCTTCGGCAAATATTTTCAAGAAATTATCTTTATATTCATGGAGGTATTCACCCACGAATATTATATAATTCTCTTTTTCTCTATTTTGAAAAGAAGGCAAATAATCATCATCTACTCCAGTTGGAATAAAATATGATTTATTTGAGTATCGTCCCTCATATAAATCATTAAATATATTCAGGTATGCTCCCGACAGACCAGTAATAGCATCAGCGTATTTAAAAGTATCTTGTTCAATTTTCTTTTGCTTGGCAAAAACAGGAAAATAATCAGAATACATTCGCTTAGCGTATGTGGTAGGATCCCTGAAATCAGCAACCCATTTTACTCCGGTTAGATGTTTAAGTCGCATACCGATTCTATTTGAGGTAAAAGGCAGGCAAGTGGTATATATGATAGATATATCATGTTCTTTAATTATTTTTCGTCCCATCCTCACGGCACTTCTTTCCCAGAATCTAAAGCGGTCGGGAACTTGAATCCATCGGTCTAGTATATATTTATAAAACTTACCGAATAAAGATTGCTTGTTAGAGGTGACTGTATCCGTGCTTTTTGACTGTGCACCAATAGTTTTTGCTTTGGCTGTAATGGCTTTGAGTGAAGTATCTTCTCCTCCAAGCAACATTCTAAGGCCGCGCAATGTCGGTTCTATATAATTGGCTTGATAAATAGGCACGTCTTGGACTTCGTCCAACAAATCAGGATCTTCTAAATATAGATAATTACGATTAACCGTCAGTACTATCGGATTCCAACCTGTACGTTTAAGATATTTTACAAGTTTAAATGCCCTAAATACCGCAGCATGAGTCTGTGGCGGAAAAAAAGGAGTAATTATAAGTATGTTTTTATTCATCGTTTTAATTTGTTTAAAATCAATGCTTTTACTTTTTTCTTATTTTCTTTGTCTAATAGCACATAATAGGACAGAACAACCAATATTATTGAAGAACTAAGAGCCACGATAATCACTCTTGTAAAGGACTCAACCAAGATATGTTGTATGAGTAGGATTGCGGTAAAAGAAGGAATACTTATGAAAAGATTCACTACCATCGTTGTGAAGAAAAAACGTATCGGTTTGAAATCTTCAACATAATGATGGAGTGTATATGAGCAAACGATATAAATCAATAATGTGCTCACTATAGGCAATCCAAAAGCCCAAGTCAAGCCGATACCTTTACTAAACAATAACCAAAGTATCGGAATGACTGATAATGATACTGTCCCCGCCATAAATGAATAAAATTTCAAACGTCCGACAGCTTGTATTCCAATATATATAATATTATTATTCAATGATATGAAGCTTGAGACTATCAATAAAATACAGAATTCAATTGTATATGGAGGAACTTCCACGAGCCATAAATTCATTACATAATGTATTTCAGAGATAAAAGGAATAGCAACCAACAGATATAACACATTTGCCAAACAAGTAGTTTGCTTTAGTAATTGTATCATGGCATTGAAATCGGTCAATGCGTATTGCTTTATAATTTGCGGCCTCGAAGCCATTACCAAATTGGTTGATACTTGTTCAATCATCAGTTGCACAGTTGTTGCCAATCCGGCTGCGGCATTAACAGCTGTACTGCCAAATATATTAAGCAACATATTTGTTCCCTGTTGACGAGTAGTAAAGCAAATATTGGAATAAAGATTCCATCCTGAAAAGCTAAACAGAGAACGGCCGATAACCTTATTCCATTCCCAATTAATCCGGCATTCGTCATAATGCCTAATGCAATAAATGCGATATGTCATTGCAATCAAGAATGAAGATAAGAGCATAAGTCCTCCATATAAAATGAGCTTATCACATACTGTAATAAGTAGAAGTGTAGCGATCAGCAACTTCAACAGTGATCCAACAATTTCCACAATAGCATACACGTCCATTTTTTCGTGCGAAATAAGAGTCGCATTGTATGGAACTTGAGTGATGCTGACCATTGAGGAAATTATTGAAAATTGATACACCCAAACAGCTGCACTCATTCTCTCATCTGGAATGTTCAATTTTTCGAATAACAGCCAAAGTCCGACCGTTTCAGCCAAAAACAAGACTATAATTGCAATTCCTATATGTAATATAAAGGCTGTATTGAATGTTTGTTGGAGTTGTCGAGGGTCATTTTTGGCAAGTTCGACTGTAAGAAAGCGTGAAGTCGCTCCACTCATCGTTACATTCAAAAAGCTAAATAGGACAACAATACCGCCGACAAGTCCATAAATGCCATAATCATCTACACCAAGTGCATTTAACACGATCCGTGATGTATATAGTGATACAATCATGGACAGCAACATACGTGCATAAAGTGCCACTGTATTCTTGAATATTTTTTTATTATTTACGGACGATGTCTTATTCATAGCAAGCTTATGATCTTCCTAATACAGACGGAATGTATCTTTTTATTAAGGTTGTCGCAAAATAGCATATTGCAACAATGAGTGCAAATTCCAATATGGTCCAACTGTAGTTTACAAGATGTAACTTATTGCGCACGATCCAGAATGTATCTACAAATAATATATGTAGCCCCAATAATGCCAAACTGTTAATTCCACACCAAATCAATATTTTATCCAATGGAATAAGTTTCAGCTTTCTCGAATTAAAATATGAATTGATAAACCAATAAAAATTCATAATAAAAACCATTGAAAGCAACAATAGATGCAATGGAAAATTGTTTGATTTTAAGTCAACGTAAGAGGGAAATAGAACGATGAAAACAATGGCGATAATAAGCAAGAATAATGAGTATATCGGTGAAACCTTCATGCCGTACCATTTGTTCCGCATGAAGCAAAAACCAAGATGGTAATAAATCAAGGTAGACATTGTTGTGTCAATAAAATATGGCAAATCAATGTTATTAGCATTTAACCAATATCCTACTCCATATAATAATATACATAATGCGCTGATTGTTAATGCTTTATTGTAGGGGTGATTTTATGTATCAATAAATAAACGAATGAAACCTCGAACAAACAAATTAAAAACCAAATTACATGAAATAAAATAAAAGAGTTTTCATCACCGAGAAAACCATCAAACATACTCGTTACAGGGAGCGAGATCGCTTTTGCCCAATTATGAGTTTCGTTAAGTTTCAAAACGAACAAATATGCGAACAACAAAAAGGCAAAAAAGGCCCAAGGAATCAGTAATTGTCTGGTCTTTTTTGCAAAAAACTCTCTCAAACTGATTGGACGAAAGAAACAGCCTGACACAAAAAAAAAAGGGGCATGTGAAAACTGTAAATAACGGTTTTCAACATGTAAGGGATTTGTATATGACCAAGGATGACCAATAAAATTCCTCCCCCTTTCAATATGTCAAAGGAGACAATCCGATTAGAGTCTACCATCTACAACGTTTTTTTCAAAGATAGCTTTAACATCGAATATGACGTGTTGAGCATTTAGTAACGTTTTTACATCAAAGCCTATAAACTGTTCGTGTGCTACAGCTATAATTGCCGCATCGAATTTCTTATCCAAAGGATGTTGGTTCGTTACCGAGATTCCATATTCTCGCATAACTATATCAGGATTGGCCCAAGGATCATATACGGTGATATGTACGTTATACTCTCGCAAAGCATTGTAAATATCTATAACCTTTGTGTTCCGCACATCAGGACAGTTTTCTTTAAAAGTAAACCCTAATATGAGGATATGAGAGTTGAGCACCTGTATTCCTTTCTTCAGCATCAATTTCGCAACTTGGTTGGCCACATATTCCCCCATACCGTCGTTCATTCGGCGACCGGCTAAGATTATCTCAGGATTATAACCGTGACGTTGTGCACATTGAGCCAAATAATACGGATCAACTCCAATGCAATGGCCTCCAACCAGCCCAGGCTTAAATGGCAGGAAATTCCATTTGGTAGAAGCTGCTTCCAGTACATCCTGTGTATCAATGCCCATTTTAGTAAATATCTTGGATAGCTCATTCACAAATGCGATATTGATATCACGCTGTGAGTTTTCTATTACTTTGGCTGCTTCCGCTACTTTCATCGTAGGAGCGAGATGTGTACCGGCGGTAATTACAGAAGCATATACCTCATTTACTTTCTTACCTATTTCAGGCGTAGAACCGGAAGTAACCTTTTTGATTTTTTCTACTGTATGAAGTTTATCTCCCGGATTTATACGTTCAGGGCTATAGCCAGCAAAGAAATCTTCATTAAATTTCAATCCGGACACTTTTTCCACAACCGGGATACATTCGTCTTCTGTAACACCTGGATAAACAGTAGATTCATACACCACAATATCCCCTTTGGAGATTACCTTACCAACAGTTGTGCTGGCACCGTAAAGCGGAGTCAAATCCGGATTGTTGTTTTTGTCTACCGGAGTGGGAACGGCAACTACATAAAAATTGTAATCACGGATTTCCTCTATATTGGCAGTACACTTAAAACCATTGGCAAGGGCAGATTGGAGTAGTTCATCTGACACTTCGAGTGTCGCATCATGACCTGCCATCAAAGCAGTCACACGAGCTTGGTTCATGTCAAAACCTATCGTTTTATACTTTGTCGAGAAAAGACGAGCCAAAGGGAGCCCTACGTAACCAAGACCAATTACGCAAATTTTAGTTTCATTCATAATTTCATCTGTTATTATTACTTTAAATATTCTTCCAATACCATTTGACAGCCTCTTTCAAACCGTCACGCATACTGTATTGAGGATTGTAACCTAAAAGGGATTTTGCTTTATCAATACATGCCAAGGAATGGGGAATATCCCCCAAGCGGTTGGGACCATGAATTATTTTCACGTTGGCAATTTCGGGGTCAAATTCACTCAAAAATTCTTTCAAGTAACCGACCAACTGGTTTAATGTGGTGCGTTCTCCGAAAGCAGTATTGTATACTTGGTTGGTTGCATTCGGATTTGTCGTGGTCATAGCCAGCATGTTCATTTGAATCACATTGTCTATATAAGTAAAATCGCGGCTATATTCACCATCTCCGTTAATGACAGGACTCTCATGAGCCATGAATTTCTTAACGAACAAAGGAATCACCGCAGCATATGCCCCGAATGGATCTTGACGACGACCGAAAACATTGAAATATCGTAAGCCGATACATTCCATTCCATAGGTTTTGGCAAACACATCGGCGTAAAGCTCGTTTACATACTTTGTTATGGCATAAGGCGAAAGCGGTTTACCAATCACATCTTCTACTTTGGGAAGAGACTGACTGTCTCCATATGTAGAAGAACTTGCTGCATATATAAAACGCTTTACATTGGCATCGCGAGCGGCTGTCAGCATATTTAAGAATCCCGATATATTAGTTTCATTTGTAGTTATAGGATCTTTGATAGAACGTGGAACTGAGCCTAATGCTCCTTCATGCATAACGTAATCTACATTTTCTACAGCTTTCTTACAATCGTTCAGATTCCGTATATCTCCTACGATAAGTTTAAACTTATTCGGATATCGTTGTAGAAATGGAAAAATGTTTTCAGGTTTACCTGTGGAAAAATTATCCAAACAGATTACATCATAGTCGTGAGCCAATAAATACTCACATAAATTGGAGCCGATGAATCCCGCTCCACCAGTAACTAAAACTTTTGTTAATGACATATGGATTGTTGTTTTATGTTGAAGTTGCAAGCCTATTGCTTGATAGGGGTGTAATGATTTATTTTAAGACTGGTTTGGATAAAAGAGAGATTGTGTGTATCTGCTCCAAGTCGATTGTTACAATTTCCATTGAATTCCAGCCTGTTGGATTTTTTTGTATGTATTTTATGCAAATCCACCTAGAGAGAAAAAGTTAAACAGAATCTACAGGTCTTAATAACCGATAATTATAATCTATTTAAACTATAACAGTCTGACTATCAATTAAACAGTTTTGTATATTTTTTGTAATACTCGTACAAATGAACTTTTGAAATATATTGTAATTGTGAATGTCCGTTCCTATATGAGTAATAGCCTTTTCTTTTAATAGCAGCATGGCTTTTTTCTTAATCCGGTTGCCATACATACCCGCTATTGACGGAAGATTGAACTGAAACTTCACTCCCATGTCTTTTAATTGTTGATAATCCGACTCACCCATATAAACATACCGTTCCGGATGGGCAAGAATGGGATAATAGCCTTTAGCCTTGATGCGGAGCAGAATGTTGTTCAATCCCATCGGAGGGTTAAAGTAGGAGGTTTCCACCAGTAGATGGTCACCGCTTTCACCCAAGGGCAGCAGATCGTTCTTTTCCAACCGTTCCTCGAAGAGGTTGTCAAGCATGTTCTCTGAGGCCAGATGCAGTTTTATCGGACCGCTATAGGTGGCTTGAAGTTCAGCGTAACGCTCCCGGAGGTGCAGTGTGGTGTTGGGCATATCTTCCATGATATGCGGTGTAAGCCATACGGATTTTATGCCCAACTCTTCATACAGGCGCAGTATTTCCAATGCTTCTTCCATCGTCTGCACACCGTCGTCCACACCCGGCAGAATGTGCGAGTGACAGTCGGTAAAATTCTTGAATATACCGCTATCTTTCAGCGATATACGTTTCCTGAATGGCCACACAATGATACGAGTATTTTTATATAAAACATTTTATTTTTTTTAATTAATAATCATCCATTTATCCCCACCCTGTTTTCCGTCGGAACCTTAGTGGTATCCTGAGCCGTAACCGTAGTGATAACCATATCGATAGCCATAACGGTATCCATAGCGACCGCCACTTCCCTCGGTCCCGTTCAAGATCAGGGACATGTTCTTGTATTTTTTCTCCTCGTAGATTTTCTCCAATTCAGCAAGCATACTCCGTTCAAGTAATCCTGCACGAACTACGAAAACGGTACGGTCGGCCAGTTTCTCAATAATTTGCGTGTCGGCCACCAGTTCAACGGGCGGACAGTCGATCAGCACATAGTCATATTGCTCCCTTACAGTATCGATTGTCTGCTTTAACCGCTCGTCGAACAATAATTCCGTTGGGTTAGGAGGAATCGTTCCCACGGGTAGTATATCCATAGATTTATGTTTCGGATCGGGTACGATGATCTCATCCAGATTATCGATACGACCTCCCAGATAGTCGCTCAATCCCTTGTCAGGAGAGTCGATATAGGATGATGCAGAGGCGTGGCGCAGGTCTCCGTCGATTACCAGCACTTTTTTTCCTTTGATGGCAAGGCTCACGGCGATGTTCATGGTCAGAAACGATTTGCCGCTGCCCGGATTGAATGAGGTCATGATGATGACATTCGAAGTCTTGTCCTTGCCGGTCATAAATTCCAGGTTGGTACGCAATACGCGGAATGCCTCGTTGATGATGTCACGGTTGCCCTCCTTGACGATAACGGCCTTGACTTCCTGCGGTTTCTTTCCTAATATCCCTTTTTTCTTTCTTGTGAACAGCGGAATTTCACCGATGAACGGTATAGTCAGGTTTTCCAGGTCTTTCCTTCCCCGTACACGGGTATTCATATTCTCGCGCATGAAGATAATGACTATCGGAATGAGCAGCCCCAGAGCGAATGCGACCATAAAGATATTTTTATGCACAGGGGATGTCGGCAACATGCTGCCGTGTGGCGGGGTAACAATGCGGGTATTATAAGCCGTGAACGCCTGTGAGAGTTCGTTCTCTTCACGCTTTTGCAACAGGAATAGGTAAAGAGCTTCCTTTACCTTCTGTTGGCGCTCCACCGAAAGCAGGTACTTGGCCTGTGTTGGGTTGGCCGCTATACGTGATGTCGTCTGTTGCTCCGTCTGCCGCAAACTTTTTATCTGCGAATTCAAGGTCACTATCTGATTGTCGATAGATCTGATTATCGCCCCACGCATGGATGCCAGAGCCTGATCCATATCCACGACCAGCGGATTTTCCGTGCTGCTGTTCGCAACCAGACTGTTGCGCTGCAACAGTTGCTTGTTGTATTCGGCAATCTGCGATTCAATATTGGCGCTTTCAATGCCGGAGTTGGCCGGAAGCAGTTGGGTACGGTTGGCATCGTTGGCTAAATAGTTCCGGATGTAACGGGTCATATAAAGCTGGTTGTTCAGGGACAGGATCTGCGCGTTGGCCGCACTGCTTTGAGCCATATACATACTCGATGCCGCCTGCACGTCGGGCAACAGATGTTCTGACTTGTAAGAGGAGATATCCTCGTCCACATTTCCCAGTTCCCGTTCGATTACGCCCAGACGCTCGTTGATGAACATTGAGGTGCTGACAGCGATCTGGTTTTTGTCCTTCACCCAATTCTCGTTATAAACGGAAATCAACATGCTCAATACATCTTCTGCCCGCTGTGTGGAGTTATCCTTGAATGACAAGTCTATGACTGACGCTTTCTCGCTGTTCAATGAAACGGACAGATTGGACGAGCAGGAGTTGACGGCGTTATACAGACTGGATTTGCCTACATATAATGTATATGCCTCGCCTTTCACGTAATTGGGTGTTGTATGGATAATGATTTTTCCCAATGGCGTAGTGATGGAGTCGAGCAAGCTTCCCTTTACGTCCTTTTCTTCAAGATCTGTCCCGTTACGTATAAAGTCGGATAGGTATAACGTACCGTCCGGCTGTATTTCCAACGTAAAACCGGCTGATTCATTCTCAGGCAAGTCATTTATCGTTACATCCACCGGTAATGTCAGTCCATAGGCTACCTGACGGTGGAATTTTCCCCGAACGAAGTAATTCATATCCAGACGCAACCGTTTAACCACTTCGGTCATTAAAGACGGTGATCGAAAGGTGATGAGTTCGTTATTCACATTTGTACCGGATTGAAACAGCCCGAACTCCGAGAAGGATTCCAAATCCGAGGAGACCGACTTGCCTTTGGAATCCTCTTTGATCAATACCGAAGCGGTACGTGTATATACGGCAGGAGTGCGTAACAGATAGGCAGTAGCGGCACCGATCGTTACCGCTAAAGACAAGACGAACCACTTCCATCTTGCGAGGCACAGGTATAACAGGTCCTGTATTCGCAGGAAATCATCCTGCTGCCCCGGTTTTATATTCTTTTGATTTACGGTCATCATATCTGATTCTATATTATTTTACAATCAACACGGTAATGGTCGTCAGCAACGAGGCCAATGACATCCAGAAAGAGGCTGAGCGGACGTTATTGCCGTTGACGGTCGCCTGCCGTGCTTTCATTGAGTTGGGTTCCACATAAACGATATCGTTCTGCTGCAAATAATACACAGGAGAGGCATAAAGGTCATATCCCGAATTCAGGTTGACCTGATACAGGGTTTTTTTCCCGTTTTCCTCCCGTTGTACCAGCACGTTTTCCCGTTTCCCATAGACGGTAAGGTCCCCGGCCATGCTTAAGGCCTCCAAAAGTGTCAGCTTGTCCTTTTCGATATTGAAACGTCCGGGGGTGGCAACCTCGCCCAACACTGAAACGGTCAGGTTCATAAACTCCACTGTAACAACGGGGTCTTTCACGAGATTCTTTGAAACCAATTCCTCTTTTATATACGAGGCGATCTCCGCGCGTGTCATTCCTGCCACATGGATATGTCCCAGCACAGGAAAATCAATATCCCCATCCTTATTTATTGTATATCCTGATATTCCCTGACTATTGGATGTACCTGATGTCGTACCAATCTGTCGGGATATGATCGGAAGGTTGAAAAGGTTCATTAATAAGGGGTCTTTGCTGTTGACCTGTATGGAAATCTTGTCTTCTGGACGTATCCGGATTTCCAGCGGGTTCAAGACTTGCTCTGCGGTACCCCGTTTCAGGTCCGTGAAATAAGCGACTTTCGGTGTGGCACATGATCCCAATAGAAAGGCCACGGTTAATAAGGATAAAATGTATCTGATTTTCATATTTATTGATTTTTATTTGTTGGTTTTCTGTTCCGATTGAAGTTGTGCGATAGATTTTGTCAGCCTGATGTTGGCGAGAGTCCATATCAATATATCACCCAAAACGATCCAGTTCACATTGAGATAAAGGGACAGAAGAATATTGAGCAGTATGAATATAGTTGACACGGAAACAATGATGATCATGGTATTGCGCTGCTTTATTCCGAGAGCAAGCAGCTTATGGTGGATATGGTTCTTGTCCGGCAGGAACGGGTTCTTTCCGTTGCGTACCCGATGCAGGTAAACCCTGACCACGTCACAGCATGGAACCAGCAAGGGTGAGAAGGCCAGCACCATCGGATGTACATTTCCTGTATTATCGTCTAGTCCGCACATGGTCAGTTTGAGACTGAGGAAACAGAGCATCATGCCGATGGTCAAACTGCCTGTGTCGCCCATGAAGATCTTCCTTCCGTGTTTGGCGTTCCCGAAAACATTGTAATAGAAGAATGGTACCAACACTCCCAATGTGGCAAACGCCAGCATGGCATAAACATACTGATGGAGCATAAAGAAAGTCAGTCCATAAAATAGGCAGGCGATACTGCATAGCCCGGAAGCCAGCCCGTCAATGCCGTCAATCAGGTTGATGGCATTGATGATGAAGACCACGATCAGGATGGTCAGGGGATATCCTAACCATAACGGCACCGCATGGATGCCCAGAACACCGTATAGGTTGTTGATATATACCCCACCGGCAATAAGCATCACGCCGCACAGAATCTGGATGACAAACTTGGCACGATAACGGATACCGATCAGGTCATCGGCCATGCCAACCAGATATAGTACCATGATGGAGCAGAAAGCAAAAGCCAAAGAGCACACGTCGTTCCCGATTTCGGACAATATCTCCGAATGTCCCAGCACCATATTGATTCCTAGCAACAGGGCTATGGTGAAAAACACTACCGGCTTGAATGCGATACCACCCAATCGGGGCACCGCACAATGATGTACCTTCCGCTCATCGGGAAAGTCGAACAATTTCTTACGGAAAGCGATTAGCAGAATCTGGGGAATGACGATACCCGCACAGAGAACACAAAGCAAAAATGCCAGTGAACAATTTACAATCCAAAAATACATATATTCAAATATTATTTTATTTGTGTAAGGCCACGAGGAAGGGGAACTTCATCATCTCCTTTTTGTGTCATCTCTCAAAATTTGTCACAATCGGAATCATTGATGACTTCAATCAAATCGGGATGAACTTCTACCGATATACCCATAATCCCTTCAAGCATCACAACCACCCGGCGGCGACGTTTTCCTTTCACCCGCATGAATACGCCCTTTACTCCATTGAACTTGCCACCGTAAATACATATGTGGGTACCTTTCCGTATGTCAATCTCTTCCGGTTTATAATAAATAGTGTTTTCTTCATACTGCGAGGCAATCTTGATAAAGCTCTCCATTTGCTTATCCGGCACCACGATATATTTCAGTCCCGTGCTTTTCTCCCACATCATGAATTGTAAGAAATTATATTTTTTTTTGAAATCCGTGATCTGTTTTCGGGAAGCATGCACGAAGACGAGATTCGGGATGACTGGTACAAGCCTTTTGGATTTCACTCCGTGATAGACCCTTACGGCATAGTGTTTCGGTATGAAATACTCTAGACCATCCTTGCCTTTGAGCATCTCTTCCGCCTTTTTCTCGTTTTTATAAGCGCTCATGGCGAACCATTGGATTCTAGTTAGATCTTCCCTTGTGGTTATGGGAGTACTCATTCGTCGTGTGTTTTTTAGTTATTACGGCAGGTCAAGATATACCCATAGTTCATCCCAACTTATGTATTGGTCTGTATTATAGTAATTTATGTCTTTTTTGGCTGTCATATCAACCATTCATGCCGTCTTTTATCTTGCCGCATTCCTATTTTTCTCCATAAGAGAAATAGAGGACATAAATATTTAACATATATAATTGATTTACAGGGATTATTCGCTGTAAATACAATCTAGTTTACTCAACATTTGTTATGTAACCACGACATTTAACGAGGTGGCTATTAAGGTTTTTCTTTGTTTTATGCTATTATGTTCAATAATTTATGTATTTTTGCATATTCAAAACATTTCTCTTATGGAGAAAACCGTCATTTATTCAATCTTTTTCAAGCAAGAATTTTGTACTTTCACGGGGCTTTTTCCTTTCTGAATCCATCTTGTCATACAACTGAAAGTATAGGGTATATACTTGTTCATTATATTCCTATGGCATTCGTATAGGAAATTTCTCCTATTTTCGGTGTTTCTCTTTCTGAGAGAAATGGGGTGATTGGTATTTTGATGTATATCAAATATTTATAAGATTGGTATAATCAATTTGCTCAACAAATAATCAGTTTTTTCTAATCATACCTCTTATTTTTTATGGTATGACTAATATTTTTCTTCTGATTTTTAGTGTTTTTTGTGTTATCTTTTGTACTTTTGCATTTACAAATCTTTCTCTCAGAAAGAAAACTTCAATTTGTATAACATAATTCCAACTTATTTTTTGTCAGATAAATAAAAATAATAATTGCCATAGAATAACAGCGGGCCGATTGGGCACGTATGCTGAAACCTATGGCGTAAACTGTTTTATAATGTGAATTAAAGTGTATTTAAAATAATACTGTTCGCTTTATCCACTACGGAGGTGTCTAACGATGCAAGATAAATCCGTGTAGTGCTTTCTGAATCATGTCCCATAGCTTCGCTGATGGTAGCCAACGGAATGTTTTTGCTTCTGGCGATAGAAGCCCAGGCGTGACGTGCCACATAACTCGTCAGCGGAATAGGAAGGCCGATTTGTTTTCCCAATTTCTTTAGTTTTGAATTCACCAGCTGGGCTGCATTCTTGTATTGTTTCCGTTCATCCGTTTTTGCGTCGAGAATGATCGGCAATAGATAAGAAGAACCTATGGTATCGTATTTATCTATGATTTCTTGCATGGGCTTTTCCCATTTGATTACTAGCTGTTGGTTGGTCTTTTTTCTGCGATATGATAAAAAACCGTTTTGCAAATTACTTTTCTTTAGATAAGCCATGTCTATAAATGACATCCCTCGGGTATAAAAACTGAACATAAATAGGTCTCTTGCATATTCCAAAGAGGAGTCGTGACTTAAATCCATATCGCGTATCTGTCGGATAATTTTGGCCGGAACTGCCCGTTTTACAGTTTTATCTATGCCCGTATATACATGTTTAAACGGATATCGCTGTATAACCAATTCTTTTTCTACGGCACGATTATACATGGCTCTGAGGTTTCTCATGTAATAGGAAGTACTGTTCGGACAAATGTCATTAGATTTTAGATATTGTTCATATTCCATCATCAGGTTGGAGTCTATATTGTCGAAAGGGATGTCTCTGCCTTTCTTTCTGAAATTCATGAATCGCTTGAAGCTATTGAGCGTAGTGGTATAAGTTTCTGTGGTGCGTATTTTACCTATTTGTCTCAATTCTTCAATGAGATTCTCACAAAATGACACAAAGTACTCGTTCACAGGAGGAGCGGAATAATATTCAATGATTTCGTCTGCCGTATATTTGTATCCAAGATTCTCAAATCTTATCATAATATCTTTTAGACGTGAGGTGTCTTCCTCAATACATTTTTTTAAAGAAACCAAATACCGATGCCGGTTTTCTCCTGTCTTTGCTGGTATGATTATTTGGGAATTGAAAATATCCCACTCGTCAGGATAAATCTTGTATCCTGAATTTATCTGCCTTGCTACACGATTATGAATTACTTGATAGAACAATGTTCCCGCTTTTCCTTCTATAGAGGAATGTCGATACTTTATTTTTAATGATGCCATTTTTTTGTTTAATTAATATTATATTCTCCAAAATAAATGTTTTGG
The DNA here is from genome assembly GCF_003602695.1 of Bacteroides sp. AM07-18. Taxonomy (NCBI): domain Bacteria; kingdom Pseudomonadati; phylum Bacteroidota; class Bacteroidia; order Bacteroidales; family Bacteroidaceae; genus Bacteroides; species Bacteroides sp. AM07-18. The sequence continues at coordinate 35,188 of NZ_QTLM01000017.1, read as the reverse complement.
CGTATTATATGTTTAATAACCAATAAATTAGATAACTGTTTGATTTTGATTATAGTTGGATTTATATTGATATGGCGAAATACTTGGCTATTATATATCAATGTGAATAATGTTGGATTTTATTCTTCTTTTATTTCCGTACTGCCCTTTTCCTTGTTTTCTGCCTCCCCTAATGTACGTTTTTTCATAGCCCCGTCTGAGAGCCTTTGTTTTTGAACGGCAAATTTATTTCGGTGGATGGATACGAAAGAGTTCCGGTCTTCGCCCTTTGTACCGAAAAAAATAACGCCGGACGGCTTCGCTGTCCCCAACATTTTTTGTCGTCCAAAACTTTTCTCAATCCCTCCTTCCTTCTTGTTGTGTGCCGTAAAAAAAAGGCTTATAAACTCAGATGGGGCATGAAAGCTCAAAAAAAAAGTCGGCAGAAAGAAAAGGCCATCCCGGAAAGGGGTTTTAAAAAAAGGTCTTTAAATCTAGCTGAAGCATAAAATTAGAAGTTTAACCCTTTAAAAATGTGACATATGATTACAGTGACGGAACAACTAAAGAATGTGTTTGAAGCCAACCCTTTGTACTCAAAAGAGGGGCAGGGGCTTAATGCGGAAGTCATCGCAAGGTTTTTCCTTCCTTTTTCTTCGGTGGTATGGTTGGTAACGGAAGCCGAACAGCAGGAAGACGGTGACTGGCTTTTTTTCGGTTATTGCCATATTCAAGAATGGGAATGGGGTTATGTGCTTCTTTCTCAAATTCAAGAGGTGAATGTTCGTGGGTTGACCGTGCAGCTGGATAAAGGACTGAAAACCGGTATAACGGTAAAAGCTTGCCTGAATTGATTAGAGAATAAACGGAGAGGGAACAACCCCTTTCCGCTTTCCAACCGGAATATTGAACTTAAAAACGGAAGTTATGGTTTACGAGACGAATTGCACGGAAATAACACAGGACAAATGGCGTGAGCTGATGAAGTACGGTAGAAAATGCTCCTATCGGCTGCTTACGGCGAGAATCAAGCGGGAATTGCCGGAATTATACCATGCGCTGGCTCTCCAGTTCTATAATCCTTATGCGGAACAGTGCAGGCAGACACCCACACATTATATATTGGTTCATTCGGCCATTGAATATTTTATCAGAAAACAATAAAGGACAAATGGTTATGAAAACAAAAAAGGTTGATAAAAAGAAAACGCTGGCTTATGCGGTGGCATTTTACTTTACGGATGTTTCCGTAAAGTTCATGATGGGGAATGCGATGTATGAGTATGTACATACCGTTTATGACAGGCGGTATGATAACGGTGGCTTTAATACGCTTGCCGTAGTCTATAATTACAAGAGGATGAAGTACGAGGTATTGGTCGTATCGGACGAGAAGGTAGGTGATAAGGAGATTCATATATTATAAGTTTCACAAACAGGGCTTTTGCCATATAAAAACGGCTTTTGAGATGAAAAAGTTATCGGCTTATACGGTTGCATCCAACTGCACCGACTTGACGGATATACGTGACGGCATCGCTGAAATACATGAAGCGATGAAGACTTGCGTTGAATCCGGGAAACATATCCCTTCATTCTATGTTTCCCGGTTGGCCAAACTGGAAACTAAAAAGAAGAAACTGGAGAAACGGACGCAGGTACACATGACCGTCACCATCCGTTTCTTTATAGATGATGATACCCTTACAATGGCAGTCAGGCATTGCCTTTTCTTCAAGCTGGAACCGACTCGGCAGAATGTGATGAAAGCCATCCGTGATGCGGTTCTTAATAACGGACGTTCCATTCTTGACTTTCCGGAAGCATGGGGAGAAGATCTTATGGATGTGTCTTTCTTTGATGTGGAGAATGCCATGAAGAAGCTGCGTTCCTCATTCGGCCTATAAACTTCATTGCATATTTTTCCGAAAGTAAAGTAACCGTTGGATTTTTGGCCAGCGGTTCTTTTTTCAAAAAAGAACCAAAAACTTTGAATACAATCTTTTTTCATCTTCTAACTTATGTATTCGGAAAAAATTCCATGGCATTCAGAAAAGGGATGATAGCGGTTTGGGGATTATAGGGTAGATTTGTGGGGTAAGCTTACAGAGACAGTTTTTATAGGCAGGTTCCGAAAAGCCTTTGAGAGAGTAGGAGAACATGAGTTATAATATATGGCTATAAGTATAAATGATAGACAATTGATTACACAATTTATTACTAATACTCAGAATTTGAATGTTAATTTACCTACAAATGGTGGAGGGTGTGCTAATTTAGTTAGAGGAATTATAGAACAGGCAACAGGAAAAAGAATTTCAGTTAATCCTTTTGGAGCTTCTTTAGAAAGTATGATACAAAAAATAAATACCTATCATGATTTAGCTAAATGTAATAATGGAGATATATTATATTTTGTGCATCTTCCTAATGCTGCTGTAAATTTACATCAAACTATTCATTATGCAATTTTTTGTAATGTTAATAATGCTGGTGTACAGAAAAATGTTATTGGGATAAATGGATTAGCAGATCTTTCTTTTTCTCCCACAGCTTATCATGGTGTTGTAGCATCTGTAATATCTCTGGGTAATTTTAATGGAGTAGGGCAGGTGATATATGATACTGTAGCATTCCCTAATATTCTTGGTGAATTGTATGTTATTGATTATGAATTGATATAGGAATAAGTTTCTTCGTTATTTTATGGCGTACAGTAGTATAGAAATAGAAAAAAACTGAAAATTGAATAGTAAATTTGTTTGCTCCATGTTACGTTTATTACCGCTTGTAATCGGGCTTTGCGCAGACTTTATGTCCTGAAGGCTTTTTAGTACCCCTTCCATTTGGAAGATTTTGACAGCAGCGATGAAGGTGGTGGAGGATATATCCGGCTGGAGGCTTTTCAGTGTGTTCTCCGATGGCTGATATCCTCTCATCTTCAGTTCCAGAATGGTATTGAAGTCATCATTTCGCATAGCCTTCATGAAAGCCT
>NZ_QTLM01000017.1:398-32204 GCF_003602695.1 Bacteroides sp. AM07-18 | reverse complement strand
AATGGTATTGAAGTCATCATTTCGCATAGCCTTCATGAAAGCCTCCTCTTGTTCGTTGGCAATGTCCGGATTTGGATCGTATGCAGTTGCTTGCCGAACAAGAACAGACTTTTTATTAATGTAATAGTGTCGCTATTCGTCTGTTTTTATCTTCTAGCTAAAGGCAGTAACAACCGTTCCACAAGTTCTTTCTTGTTCTCAACGGGCATCTTGTTTCTGCCTTTGGCAATGACTTCAGCAGCCAAATCGCTTTTACGCCCGGCAATGTATTTCTGTCGCTTTCCGTTTATGAAGGCCTCGATACGGAAATCATGCCGGGTGTTTTCGATGATGTTGATTTCTGATACCAAAAAGCCATCCTCTGTCTCGTAGGGTTCGACAATGGTGGGCAGGTAGTGTTTCATGGTTTTCCCTATGATCGGAGATACCAAACCGGAAAGATGCTCTTCGATGCGGTCTTTCCAATAGTCATCGATTTGATGATTGGTGGCATAATCGTAAAAATGGCTGATGGCAAGGCTGACTTCTTCGATTATCCTTTTCGCATTCTTTATTCCGTTCTGTTTGGCAAATTGCATCAGGTCATCTTCCGTGATGTCGTTATCTTTTCCTGCAATGCTCATGGAGTGTGCGTTTTCGTATGCCGCACCGTCCAAATTGGTGGTGAATGTCATGTCGTAGGCTGGGGTGATGTGCCATGTGCCGTTTCTTTCCATCAGGAAAGAGAAATTCTTGATGTGGTCATCCACATTGCCGCCCATGATATTGAATACCGTCCTACGGTAGAGTTCGGACTGTTCGCTTGCCGGGATGTTCAGTTTTCGGCAGACTTCAAACAAATCCTCATAGCTCGTTGCATCCGGATTCATGGCAGCAAGTGTCTGTGTATGTATCTTCTCTCCGTTTATCCTATCGTAACGCTCCGTCAGGAAGTGATGTTTTCCCTCAATTTGAATGAGTCGGGAAGGCATCATCGTAATCCCGGCTTCCTTTGCCATCTCATAATATACCATTTCCATTTGCGTGAACGGAAAATCGTCCCCTTCTGCAAACTTCAATATGTAGTAGGTATAGCCCTCCGGTAAAGGGACTTGGCCGGAACGTATATCATGTGTCGTTTCATTGATGGCGATGATGGCTTTCGGGTGCTGCCCTCCGGCTGATGTACCTATCTCATAGATACTTTGCAGTTGCAGTGCTTCGTCATCTTGCACGGATATTTCCTCCCGTTCCTCAAAGATACGGCGTGCCAGTTGGTATAAACTCTCTATCTGGAGAGTGGAAGAGGATTCCAATCCAGGAGTGGCCGGGATGAACTCAAAGGCTCCCATTCCCCGTTTCCCGATGAAAGACAGTTTATCTACCGGTGTGAGTTTGCGCTTGGGGATATGGTTTTGTGCCGCCCATTGGTCGAAGACCATGTTACCCCACCGATCAGGCAATGAATCTGCCAAAAACGGTGGGAGACCTTGATAAGTCTTTTCTTTGTTTCCGAGTATGGGCATACCCTTTGCCGCCGGTCCTTTGACAGAAGCGGTCAGTGGGGCGATTTCCACTCCTTTCTTGATGAAATCCGGATGATAGTTGAAGACGGCTCTTTTGTTTCTTTCGTCCCAATAGAGCTTTCCGACTTCTTCTCCCCATAACATAACACTCACAACATTATTTTCCATGTCTTATCCTTTTCGGCTTTTTATTCATTATTCGTTCCATTGTATAGGCTGAAACAGGTATTTCCGGCATCAGATCATCCATCTGTTCCAGACAGTCCACTACTCGTAACAGGGCAAGAAAGTTGCCCATATTGATGTTATAGGCCTTCCCGTTCTCAAACTGGCGTAAGGTGATAAGGCTGACACCGGCTTTCTCGGCAGCCTCTTTTTGGGTGAGCCTATAGGTTAGCCTGTATTCCTTAAATCGTCTGCCCAGTTCCACTATGATTTCCGGATTGGCCATGGCTTGGGTGATGTGATTCGTTGTCATTTTACAAAGGTAAATATATTAATTGTTAAATCAAAATATGATATATAACAATTAATATATTTACTGTTATATTGAATTGTGCGCGATGTAGTTTGTGTGCTAATCCCCCAATTCCATGCTACGTTTATTGCCGCCTGTAATCGGGCTTTGCGCGGGTTTTATGTCCTGAAGGCTTTTTAGCATCCCTTCCATTTGGAAGATTTTGGCGGCAGCGATGAAGGTGGTGGCGGATACATCCGGCTGGAGGCTTTTCAGTGTGTTCTCCGATGGCTGATATCCTCTCATCTTCAGTTTCAGAATGGTATTGAAGTCATCATTTCGCATAGCCTTCATGAAAGCCTGCTCTTGTTCGTTGGCAATGTCCGGCATATGGATCGTATGCAGTTGCTTGCCGAACAAGAGCAGGTTTTCTCCGATAAAATCGGCGTGTTCCGGCTTGACCCCGCAATCCTTGGCAGTCTCATGCCAATGCGATACGGTTTCCTGTATCTCTTCGATAATCTGTTTGTGTTTCCGGATACCCATGTTCTCACCTACCTTTTGCAGATCTTCCATCGTGAAATTGTCTTGTTTGCCGTTGAGTGACAGCTGGTGGCGGTTCGTCCATTTGCCGCCCGGTGTGTATGAGTAGCAGAGGTCGTATGCTGGGGCCAGTTTCCACTTCCCTTGTCTATCCATCAGGAAAGATAAGTTCTTGCTATGGTCGTCATGGTTCCGGCTCATGACGTTGAACACCATTCTTCGGTATAGTTCCTCCTGCTCTGGATAAGGGAGGTTCATCTGCCGCATGATACGGAATATCTCTTCGTATGAATGGCGTTGGTCACGGTCATAGTGGGCAAGCCCGGCCAATGTCTGTACATGGATCTTCTCTCCGTCTTCCATACGGTCAAAACGTCGTGTCATAAAGTGATATGACTCTTTTTCCTGAAGTAACCGGCATTCCATCATATCGATACCGCAGGCTTTTGCCATCCGGTGATAGGCATATTCGATATTTCCTATTCCTTGTGGATTGTCCGTTATCTGCGTGTGTTCGCTGTATTTGCCGCCATCAAATTTCAACAGCCAATACCCGAATCCTTCAGGAGCTTTTACCTGTCCGGAGCGTACCTCTCCGGTAATATCGTTGTAGGCGATGATGGCCTTGGGCTTGGCACCTCCGGCAGATGTTCCCACTTTCAGTATATCCAGAATGTTTCTTCCTTCCTGGCGCAGTTGGACCTGAAAAGCCATTCTGTCCGTGAATACGGATTTGGCAAGCTCAGTCAGTTCCTCGATATGGAGCACTGATGATTCGTTCATGCCGTTGATTGGCGAGGACGGCTCAAACTCCAGTGCGCCCATGCCACGTTTGCCTACATAGCAAAGCCTGTCTAAAGGGGTAATCTCTTCTCCGGACAATCCCTTGCTGGCAAACCATTCATTGATGATCTGGTTTCCGAAAGTGTCCGGCAGTGAATCGGCAAACAGGCCGGGCAACCCCTTGAAACAGTCGGTACGGTTTTCAAGGAACCGGTAGGGGGTGTTCCTGTACTGGCTGATGGGCATGATGATGGGAGAAATGTCAAGACCGGAGCGGATGAACTTCCGTTCATAGTCGAACAAGGCGGCATTGCTTTCCTTTTCCCAATAGAGAGAGCCTACGCTTTCTCCCCATAGCTTTACATCTACTATCAAATCATTCATGGTTATCTTGTTTTAAATGGCGTACACGGTAGCGTTTCTTTCCTTGCAGTTTTTTGAGCTCTATCGGGCTGACCCGGATTTCCGGTACCAGTTGCTCCAGGTTCTCCAGCAGGCCGAGCGAGCGGAGTACGCTGATGAACAACAGCAGCGATACCGATTTGCCCTTCTCGATGTTCGCAACGGTCAAGGGGCTTACACCGGAAGCCGTTGCCAGTTCTTCCTGCGTGATATGCTGCCTGATACGTGTCTCTTTGATGCGCTGGCCGATTCTCATCAGCACAGCTGGATTGCTCATTTCATTCCACATGGTTGTTCCTTTTTTGCAAATATACAAATAATCCATGTAAATATATAGATTAACTTGAATATATGATGTTAATCTATATGAATACAATGATTATAGTTGCTTTATCGGCTGTTTTTTTCTTTGAACTAGGATGAAAACTGACTAAAATCACAATGTGTTGTGAATATGAAAGAGCTAGGAAAGATGATTAAAGAGTGCAGGAAGAGTTTGAAGGTCAATCAGCTGGAACTTCTCCGAACTGGCGGGCGTGGGCATCAATACGCTGGTGGCCATCGAGCGTGGAGAAGGCAATCCTAAATTGGCTACTGCTTTCCATTGGAGTTGATTAAAGTGCGGAAAAATGTATAAGATTGCTTCTATTATCTGTTTATTTTAGTATATTTGTGCTTTAAATAAGTGCGGATAAATGTATTATACGCTGTTTTTACATGTATAAAAATGCTGTTTGTAGATGAAAAGATTTGTTTTGCAACAACTTATAGAATGGAAAAACCGTGAGGATAGAAAACCTCTGATTTTAAATGGTGCCCGACAAGTTGGGAAAACATGGCTGCTCCATGAGTTTGCCAAACTTGAATACAAAAAAGAGGCTTATGTGGTATGCCGTAAGAATAACCTTGCACGCCAGCTTTTTTCTCAGGATTTCAATGTTGACAGAATTTTACGGGGGCTGCGTGCGATGACTTCCGTTGACATTACTCCGGGTGATACGCTTATTATCCTTGATGAGATACAAGATATCCCGGAAGCACTGGAATCTTTGAAGTATTTTAAAGAGGAGGTTCCGGAGTATCATATAGCTGTGGCAGGTTCACTTTTGGGGATATCCCTTCATCAGGATGTGTCTTATCCCGTAGGGAAGGTAAATGTCATCAATATATTTCCTATGAACTTTGAAGAGTTTCTTGTCGCCAAGGGAGAAGAAGAAGCTTGTAAATTGCTTATGAGTGGGGATTTTGAAACGATAAGCCTCCTGCATGACAAATATACGGATCTCCTTCGGCAATATTATTATGTAGGTGGTATGCCGGAAGTTGTACTCAAATATGTAGAAACGGATTCCTTGCTGGAAGTCAGAAGAATACAGTCGGAGATTTTGCAAGGCTATGATCTTGACTTCTCAAAACATGCGCCCAAAGAACAGGTTCCGCGTGTCCGAATGGTATGGAACAGCATTCCTTCCCAATTATTTAAAGAAAACAAGAAATTCATTTACGGAGCTTTGCGAAAAGGTGCCAGAGCCAATGATTTTGAGATGGCCATTCAATGGCTTGTAAATGCCGGGTTGTTGTATAAAGTGCCTCGATGTACCAAACCGGAGCTTCCGCTTGATATTTATGAAGACCTGTCGGCTTTCAAACTCTATATGGTTGATTTGGGGCTTATGGGTGCTATGGTCAAGACAGATCCGGCCCAAGTCTTGATTAAAAACGACATATTTAAGGAATACAAGGGAGGAATGACTGAACAGTATGTATTGCAGCAGATGAAAAGTAAGGGCGTGTCACCGATTTATTACCATAACACAGACAATTCGCGTCTTGAGTTGGATTTTGTTATTCAACGTAATGCCCAAATGGTGCCGATAGAAGTGAAGGCCGAAGGGAATGTCCGGGCCAATTCGTTGACAGCATTACTGGGAAAAAGACCGGAATTGCATGCGGAGAGATTTTCTATGTTGCCTTATAAAGTACAGGGTAATCTTACAAATTTTCCGCTATATGCAATATAGGTGTATCCTTTTCCCATGCCGGTCATACCGTTAGAACTGATTGATAAGTATGATGCGTATGTTGGCCGGTATGTCTATCTTTGTGGCAATGAAAACAGAGAGAGGATTGATTTACGCCTTGTTTTCCGGGACGGAAAGGAGATTGGCACGGATGATCTGAATCTGTATTATAATTGATGTGACGGCTTGGATGTCCCCCGGATGAATGTTCGGGGGATTCTTTTTCTTTTGGGCGTTCCTGTGGGACGGTCAGGCTTTCCGTTGCAAGTCCTCGCCTAAAGGCTGTGGGCTTTACTCTGCAATCCCTAACGCATGGCTGAAAAGTCCTCTTGCCGGTGTTCTTCTTCATACAGCCTCATGCGTTCTTGTAATGCTTCTTTTAAATTGTCGCTTTTTTTCAGTCCGAGTTTGGCACGTATGTTCGCTCGTTGGCTGGTTATGTTTCCGCTACTCCGATGTAATAATTCGCATATTTGGCTGACGGTCTTGTCTTGCAGTATTAAACGGCAGATGTTTAATTCGGACGGGGATAAATTGGGATATATTCTCCTGATTGTATCAAGTTTACTTTTTTCCTTTTTCTGGTATGCGGCAAGGGCTGTAAAAAGATTTTCTTTGGATTGTTCCCCTATTATGCTTAACAGGGAGCTTGTCTTTTCTTCCGGGTTATTCTCGCTTAACAACTCGGCGAACGCGAATAGTTCTTCCTTTTTCATTTGGAGACGTTTCAAAAGCATTTCCTCTTCCTCTTTTAGCAAGTTGCTACTTTTTAGCAAGCTGCTGATATTACTGTGTAAGGATCTTCCTAATAAGGGGATCATGGTGTATATGATGATGATCAAAGGCAGATAACTGTATAGGAACGGTTCGTCGGTGATAAGTGTGCAGATTGTATAGGAAGCTATGGTAAGGGAGGACAATAGGATGGAGATATTACTCATATAGGCACAGATGGAAAGCATGGTAAATAAGAGAGAGATACTAATGTTACTCATTATCAATGCTCTTTGATAACTATATTCATATCCGCTACATATTGAGCAATAAATTATTTCGATAAAAATCTCGATATGTATGGCTATCAGTATAATGGAAAAGGTCGTGGTCAGATTTACTCTCTTTTTAAAATAAGCGAGAGTGCACATAATGATAAACAGGAATAATACGCTGTTAATATAATAAAACTGTTCATTGGGAAATGGAACTGAATATATGTATATGGGTGCGCATAAGGCCAGCATGAGCAGGGATAGATGAAAGACACGTTTTTGTTGATACGTTATTATCATTTCGCTTTCTTTTTTGTCGTAAGTTTGAGTTTTTATTGAACTTAGAAAAGTAGCGGCTTTTGTGCTGATTTTCATGTGTTTTATTGTTTTAAGTGTTATTAAGTATAATGTTTCCTGCAAAAATAACTGTTTTTTTTTTTTTTGTATGTTTAAGTACTTTTCTTTATGATGTTAAGTGTTTTTAATTGTTGTGTAAGCGTGATTGGCTGCTGTGGTAAGTGTTGTAGCTGTTGTGTGGTTGTCTTTTTAAGTATTTATAAGTTTAAAATACTTGTTTTTTGCTTTGGAGGTTGGTTTATAAGTGCATATCTTTAGCGGTTGAAATTCAGGGGGGTGTAAAAGCCTGGGTTTGGATTGTCATATTAACAAATGATTAAATGACGAAAAGATGTTTTTTTTATATTAAATGTGTATTGTTCGTGCTCGTGTTGAGTATAAGCGGAGAAATATCCGCTCAGGAGAAGCGTGATTCGGTAAGGATCTATTTTCATCAAGGAAAGGTAAATATAGATACATGTTTACTTGACAATGGGAACGAGATGGAGCGGTTTGCTAAAATCTGTTCCGCATTGAACGACTCCGTCCGTCTTATCAGGAAAATTCAAATAATAGGAGGAGCTTCCCCGGAAGGAGGGGGGCTGTTGAATGGAAGGCTGTCTGAAAAACGAGCAGAGGTTTTGTGGCGGTATATATCACCTTATATAAAGATTCCGGTATTGGAGAAGGATTTTCATTTTTCGGGAAGTGACTGGAACGGACTTATAACGATGGTGAGAGCGGATGTGAATGTTCCGGAGAGGGAGGATGTCCTTCGTTTGTTGGAGAAGATCGTCCGTTTGGAAAACCAGGACAGCCCTTATTTGGGGGGAGAACTGAAAAGACTGAAAGGGGGGAGGCCATACTCATATTTGTATAAATTCCATTTTCCGAAACTTCGTTCGTCGATGGTGAAAATATGCTATGATAGTGATCCGATAAATCCCGTCAGAGATACGGTATATATACATACACGTGATACGTTGTGCATCCGTGATACCGTTACCGTCATAGCTCCGGTAAAGAAACGGCCGTTTTGCATGGCGGTGAAAACAAACTTGCTTTATGACGCTGTTTTGATACCTGACATCGGGGTTGAGTTCTGTTTGGGGAAGAACTGGTCTGTGGCCGGGAATTGGATGTATGCCTGGTGGAAAAGTGATCGGAAGCATAATTATTGGCGTATCTATGGGGGAGATGTGGAGTTGCGCCGCTGGTTCGGTCGGAGAGCGGTGGAAAAACCGTTTTCCGGGCATCATGTCGGATTGTACGGGCAGATCGTCACCTATGATTTCGAATTGGGTGGGAAAGGTTACTTGGGGGATAAATGGAGTTACGGGGGAGGCGTGGCTTACGGCTACTCGTTACCTGTGGGACATCGGTTCAATGTGGATTTCACGTTGGGAATCGGCTACCTTGGAGGATCGTACAAGGAGTACATCCCTTTGGACGGTCACTATGTATGGCAGACCACTAAAAACCGCCGCTGGTTCGGCCCGACCAAGGCGGGTATCTCTTTGGTGTGGTTGATCGGGCGGGGGAATTATAGCCGGAAGAAAGGAGGCAGGCAGTGATACGGATACGCTTTAGTCTGGTGTTCATATTTTTATGGATAGGACTGACGGCTTGTGAGCATAAGGATTTATGTTACGATCATCCGCACTTTGCCACGGTGCGGGTAATATTCGACTGGACCAAGATTTCCAATCATGACAAGCCTGAAGGCATGAGGGTCGTATTTTATCCGACCGATGATGAAAGCAACACGTGGATATTTGATTTCCCCGGAGGAGAGGGGGGGGAAGTGGAGCTCCCCGAGAATGATTACCGGGTAATTTGCTTCAACTACGATACCGACGGGATGGTTTGGAAAGGAAACGGCAGTTACACGCTTTTTACTGCCGATACGCGTGATGTTCGGTCACCGGATAACCGGACAATGGCTGTCACCCCACCCTGGCTGTGTGGCGACCATATAGACGGAGTTATCCTCAAGGACATTCCGGGAGGAAGCGCGGAGATAGTACGGCTAACTCCCGTAAACATGGTATGTCACTACACGTATGAGGTGAACGGTCTTCGGGGACTGGATAGGGTGGCGGATTTGCGGGCCGCTCTTTCCGGCATGTCCGGCTCGCTTAACATGTCCGGCGACAGTTTGCCCGCCGGTCTTTCGGAGAGCCTGCTCTTTGATGGAATGGTTTCACGGAATCAGATTATAGGCGGATTCTATACGTTTGGACATTCCGCACTTGAAGGAGAGCCCAATGTTTTCCGGCTGTATCTCAAGAACCGTTCCGGCAGCATGTCTGTATTGGAACAGGACGTGAGCGACCAAGTGCATGATGTCCCGGTAGCGGGGCATGTCGGTGATGTGCATCTGGTGTTGAATTTTGATTATGAGGTACCATTCGAGCCGGGAAGTGACGGTGCGGGATTTGATGTGGACGTTGATGATTGGGATGATGTGAATGTGGATATAGTGTTATAAACGGATATTTGAGTTTTCAGTGCGGATTGGATGCCGGGTAAACGCTATGTCAACTATTAAGTAATCGAGTTTATTAATTATATGTATCAATTTAATTTATTTTTATTTATGAAAAAAAGTACAGTAATGCTTTGGGCAATCTTTGGAGCACTACTCATGGGTTGCTCAGACGAGGAGATTGCGAATGTGGAAACCTCCTCACGAAATGCGATTGGTTTTAACGTGTTAAGTAATGCGGCGGAAACGAGGGCTACCCCTACTACCAACACCAACTTGAAGAACACCGATTTCGACGTGTTCGCTTTTACGGCGGATGGTACTGCCTTCATGGGAAAGGTCGACACGGAATTTGGACATGACGGAGTGAATATCGTGTACAAAGATAATAAGTGGGATTATAAAAATGCGGGCGATCTTCGTTATTGGCCTACCGAGCCTTTGGACTTTTACGCGTTCAATCCCGGAACGGTTGATGAAGCCATGCAGTGGAGTTATATGTGGGAAGCCACCAAGGATACTCAAAAGATAACTTATTCCTGCTCCGATGAGTATGGATCTGGTATCAATGCTCATGAAAACTACGACGTGATGTATGCCATAGCCAAAGGCCAGACAAAAGACAAGAACAACGGAGTAGTGAAATTTAACTTCAAGCATATTCTGTCACAGGTCGTATTCAAAGCAAAGACCGAATACGATAACATGCAGGTGAATATAAAGGACATCAAGATTTTTAATGTAAAAATGGGCGGCGTCTACACATTGCCTGCGACAGCCGATGGAACGGGAAGTTGGGCTGTGGGTGATTGGCCTGAAAGCTCTACAGGAGGAGGTTTTATTACCGTAGTGCAAGGCAAATCCATCGAGGTCAATAGTAATACCACAGCTACCGATATTTCCGAAAAAACTCCTATGCTGAATATACCACAGAAGCTGACAGAATGGAAAGTTTCCGAAGAAGCCACCAATACCAAGATAAAAGCCGACGGTGCGCATCAATGTTACCTGTCGATCACCTGCAAAATCCAGCAGTCCGGAGGTTATCTGTTGGGTTCAGCAGATAGTTACGGAACAATTTATGTTCCGTTCGGAGATACATGGGTAGCGGGCAAGCGTCATATCTACACGTTGATTTTCGGTGGTGGTTATACTGATCAGGGAGTGGCTGTGTTGAATCCGATCCAGTTTGATGCAGGGACAACAGGCTGGGTTGATGCAGATAAAGACGTAAACGTCCAACCCCAACCTTAATCCAAACGTTTATTAATATCGTACCCGTTGGCAGGTTAAACATACGCAAGATTAATCCTGCCAACGGGTTCTTTATAGGGAATCGCATTTTCAATATACTTTTTGATGTGTAGGGGTGCTTTTTGCGTACCTTTTTCCTGGAGAATTTCTTTTGTGGAGTGTTTGCCCTGTATATTCCCGATACGCTGTTATAGCAGGGAACTGTTTTTATCCAAGTAGTCAGATATAGCCTCTTGCAATACCGATTTTAGCGAATCGCCTTTGCGGATCGCGATCAGCTTTAAGTTCTGGTGATAGGTTTCGTCCATGACAAAATTACAATGCACGGTTTTCGCTTTCTTCGGCTTTTGAGCCTCTTTTTGCCCGGCCGTGGATTGGATCAGGCTGTCTAATCCCCCGGTCAGCCCGGCCGACATACTGTTTTTTAAATCGTTCTTCTTTGCCATATGGTTACTTTATTTCTGTTAGCAGTTCGTTACATACCTTTTCGTAGTCCTCTGCCCCGGCAGATTTGGGGGCATAGTGAAAAATATCCTGCCCTTGTGTCGGGGCTTCGGCCAGCGCAATGGAGTTGCGTATATGGGTGCTGAACACTTTGCCCTGGAATGTTTCCTGTACCAGTTCCGAAACGCTCTTGTTCAGGTTCTTTCTTCCGTCGTACTGGGTTATCAGAACCCCGGCTATCGAAAGATCCGAGTTCAAACGTTGCTGCACCTTGTGGACGACCTGCATAAGTTTGGCCATTCCACGCATTGCCAGGAATTGAGCCTGAACCGGGATAATCAGCCGATCCGAGGCCGTCAGTGCGTTAAGCGTGAGCAGCGACAGCGAGGGGGGACAGTCGATCAGGATATAATCGAATTTCTCCTTTTGGCCCTTGATAAGGTGGGCTAAGATAAGTTCCCGCCCGGCCTCGTTGATTAACTCCGTTTCAACGGCCGAGAGATCCAGGCAGGAGGGAACGACGCTAAGGCCGTCCTTATGCTCGTAGATCGGCAGGTCGTATTCGCCTTTCATCGCGCCGTAGATCGTTTGGGGAAGCTCCGCAGAGAAGCCCAGCGATTCAGTCAGGTTGGCTTGTCCGTCAAGGTCGATCAAAAGAACCTTGTACCCTTTTTGACGTAACGCGCCGCCCAGGTTGATCGTGGTTGTAGTCTTTCCTACTCCCCCTTTGTGATTCAATACGGAGATTACTTTTGCTTTGCTCATAAATTCAGTTTTTTAAATGGTTGTCATGTCCGCAAATATAGTCAAAAACTAATATACTAAAATACTAAAAGTAGTATTTTTCGTTTTTTGCGTGTTTTTTGTGCCGATCGGGGAAGCGTACCGAAATAAATCCGGTTTCCACCTTTCGGTACGTTTTGTTTCTGTACCGGAATTAATCAAAGATTAGAATAACCATAAATGTTTTTATACGTTAATCATACGTATGTATATATGTATATATTTGTTTTTGAGTATCTTTGTGTGCTATAAATAAAAAATAAAAGACATGAGCACTTATTCGTATAAAAATCCGAAGTTTATAAATTCCCCTAAAGGGATGGTTGAAGTTGTAGAAGTGATTTATGACGGCAAAGATGATCCGGCCTATTCACTGGCTATTATTAAATGGGAAAATACCTATAAATTAGGTATTCGTTGGAACATCGCTTATAGTGAATGGGACGATTACCGCAAACAGAACGGGCAAGATGAATGTATAGGTAATCCACAGTCGAGAGGTATTCCCACCTGGTTTGTTTTGCCCGATGATATGATGTTTAGTGAGAAGTTCAGCGGTGCGATGCAGAGGCTTGATGAATTAAGAAAAGGTAAATAAGTAATGGAACAGGGAGAAATCATATTATACCAGCCGGATGAAGCGGTCAAGTTGGAAGTGAGGCTGGAAGATGAAACCGTTTGGCTGACACAGGCGCAAATTGTGGATCTTTTTCAATCCAGCAAAGCAAATATAAGCGAGCATATAAAAAACATATATGATCAGAAAGAATTAGAGGAAAGTTCAACTGTTCGGGATTTCCGAACAGTTCGACAGGAAGGCAAACGGCAAGTGATGCGCAATCTGACTTATTACAATTTGGATGCGATCATATCCATTGGGTTTCGTGTCAATAGTAAAAGAGGTATTTTATTTAGGCAATGGGCGAATAAGGTTTTAAAGGACTATCTTTTAAAAGGGTATTCCATTAATAAACGTTTGTCAGAACTTGAAAGGACTGTCGCTCAACATACCGAGAAGATAGATTTTTTTGTGCGTACTGCCTTGCCCCCGGTCGAAGGCATTTTTTATAACGGCCAGATTTTCGATGCGTACAAGTTCGCTACCGATCTGGTAAAGTCGGCCAGGCGTTCGATCGTGCTTATCGACAACTATGTGGACGAAACGGTCTTGCTCATGTTGAGTAAACGCAGCGTCGGTGTCTCGGCCACCATTTACACCCAGCGTATCACGCAGCAACTCCAACTTGATCTTGACAGGCATAACAGCCAGTACCCACCTATCGACATCAGGACGTACCGGGACAGTCACGACCGTTTCCTGATCGTTGATGAAACGGACGTGTACCATATCGGAGCCTCGTTAAAGGATCTGGGGAAAAAGATGTTCGCTTTCTCAAAGCTGGATATTCCGGCGGCTGTGATTACTGACCTGTTATAATATCCTTTGTCTTATGAATGGGCTGTCGCAAAAGAAAAACCCGTTCTTGATGAACGGGTATATCCTTGACTTGGTTACGTGTTTTGATAACAGAGGCTTTACCAAGCATTACAATGCAAAGATAGTAATTATAGGTTAATTAGCGAATTTCTTTTTTGGATAGATCCGGAAATAATGCCTCCTTGAAAGAGGTGGATAAGGTGATTAAAACAATAGATAAGGAAGAACAAAAGCAAAAGGGATGAATGTGGTTATTTATTCACGTGTAAGCTCGCAGTCGGCCAGGCAATCGACCGAACGGCAGGTTGTCGATCTGGAGAGGTTCGCAGCCGGACGGGGGTACGAGGTGACGGCGGTCTTTGAGGAAAAGATAAGCGGACGAAAGGCCAATATCGAACGCCCGGTTTTAAGCCGTTGCCTGGAATACTGCACAGATCCGCAGAACCGGGTGGATATGTTGTTGCTGACCGAGATCTCACGCCTGGGGCGTTCAACCCTGGAGATCCTAAAGTCACTCGATACGCTGCACACGCATAAAATATGCGTGTATATTCAAAACCTGAACCTGGAAACGTTACGGCCGGACAAGACGGTAAACCCCTTGTCCTCTCTGATCACTACCCTGTTGGGGGAACTGGCCGCGATCGAACGCCAGGGGATCATCGACCGCCTTAATAGCGGACGGGAGTTGTACATCCAGAAAGGGGGCAGGCTGGGACGGAAGCCGGGAAGCCGGAAAACGGCCGAACAGAGGAAAGAGGAATACCGGGAGGCGATCGCCTTGTTAAAGAAAGGCTACTCGATCCGGAACGTGGCGAAGCTCACGGGAAAGGCCGTTTCGACGATACAACAAGTAAAAAAAGACTTCATTAGTAGCTGATTATCGGAACAAATATTGTATTTTTGCAACAAATACGAGTAAATGCACATAATTAAAAACGAGTATTTACACGTGTCTAAAAACGAGTATTTGCACGAAAATAATCAGAATCTAAATAAAAACGGTTATGGCAACAATGGCGGAGAAAATGGCGGCTTCACTGGAGGAATTAAGAAAGCTCCAGGAGAAAGACCGCTGTGTCGTCCTGCAAGGGACGGCCGAGATAGGGAGGACGCATTTAACCCGGCTGTTGGATAACGGCTGGTTGCAGGAAGCCTAATCCGAAGCCGTCTTTTGCGGCGGCATTTGAAAGACGTTCAAATGCACCGAATACTCGTTGTTGCTCATCTTCGGTCATGCCCGTACCGGTATCTTCAACGATAAGTTTCAGCAAACCGTTATCATAATCCGCTGCCAATGATACACTACCGTTATCCGTGAACTTGATGGCGTTTGACAACAAGTTGTTGCCGATTTGCAGGATACGTTCCTTGTCGGTCAAAACCACCGCATCGGTGTGGCTCTCCACTATCAAAGTCAGCCCCTTGTTCATGGCAATGGGCATGAACTCCGTTTCAAGAATATGCGTGATTGCGGAAATCCTGCAAGGGGAAAGGTTGGGTTGCTCCTTGCCGTTGTCCAGACGGAAGAAATCCAGCAGCGTGTTGAGCATCTCCCGCATACGCTCGGAAGATTGCCGGATATTATCCACATACATGGTGCTTTTATCCGCGCTACAACTTTTCTGCATCAGTCCGGCATAGCCTCATTTTGTCAATCGTATTTTTTCGTGGTAGAAGTAGTTTACGATGACAGGTTTGCCTTTTTCCGAGCGTCCGTATGGCAGATCGTTTATACGATACGGGAAGCCCTGCTCCTTGGCGTAATTTGAAATGTCCTGCTCCAATGCCTGCCAGTATTCAAGCCTTTTTTTATTGTAAATTTCCTCGTAAAGCGGTATGAGGTCAGGATACTTCTCACGGATATACGTCATTATCCCGCCTTTGAACTGCCCGCGTAAATTCAGGTTTTCAAGCCAGATTAAATCAGCATAATCTTTTACCTCCTCTATTATTGCCTTTACGTCTGTTATTCTGGGGAATATGGGCGAGACGAAGCATACGGTGCGGATACCTGCCTCGTATGTCTGACGCATCGCTTTCAGACGGCGTTCAATGCTTACGGCGTTGTCCATATCTGCGCAGAACTGCTCGTCGAGCGTATTGACAGACCATGACACAGTCACTTTGGGAAAACTCTTCAACAGGTCGAGATCGCGAAGGACAAGATCGGACTTTGTGCATATCATAATCTCGGCATCGCTTCCTCGCAGCTCTTCGAGCAGCCTTCGGGTACGGTGGAATTCTTCTTCATACGGATTGTAACCGTCCGTCACAGACCCTATTACAACACGTTCACCGTCGTATTTATGAGGATTCGTTATCGGCTTCCAGTTTTTTACATCTAAAAACGTACCCCACGGCTCGGTGTGCCCGGTGAACCGTTTCATGAACGATGCGTAGCAATACCTGCAGGCGTGGGGACACCCTACATAAGGGTTGACCGAATATCCTCCCACCGGCAGAGAGGATTTGGTCATTACACTCTTTACATCTATTTCCTTTATTGTATCCATATTCATTGTATTCGTCTGGTAAATTGTTCCGGCAATTCCTGAATCATTCTTTCGTCGCCCATAATCGGCAGCAAATCCTCTTTCATGAACACCGGTATGCCATGAGCCTTTGCCTGTTCTGCAATGCTAAGCACCCATTCGGGGCGCGAATATGACTTTCCTTTTCGGTTTCCGGTCTCTGTGCCTATGACAATCCAGTCAATTCCCTCGAAATCAATCTCGCCGATATCATCGAAGAGAGGTTCAAACGTGACATGGTAGTGTCGTGCTTTGATATTCTTTTTCAAATCATCAATCCTCCTTTTCTCGGAACTGCGCGTAACGGTCACGCCCATCCATACGTTCTCGTCGTCAGAGGAGAAACTGATTTTGTCAGGGCGCTTCGTCAGAAAGATATAGGCGTGCTGGGGATTGCTGCTGATCCGCTCGAAAATTTCTGCGTTCCATTCAGGCTTCCAATCGGAGAAATCGCTCATTCCTGTCATGAGCCACACATGAGGACGGGACGTATCGATGATGCGCAGTTTTCGTTCCATGTATTCAGGCACGGAAAAGTCGTCGGTAATGTGGAAACGGCGGCAGTTGTTACGGGCATAGCAGTAAGGGCATCCTATAGTGCACCCTACCACTATGTTCATGTTTTTTATCAGGGATTTAATGCAGACACTCATAACACAACTGTTTCTCCGTCCTCCGGGATAATCAGCCGGCTCATGTCGGCTTCGTGATGCGTTGCCTCATTGCGCAGAATTGCACGGGTGGTCTGGCAATGGTCGATGGCATCCATGTGTACGGCTATCAGCTTGATATGCGAAGGCAATTCGTCAAGTATCTGCATCACTTCGTTCTCGTCGGGGATGATAGGACCGTCCGTTTTGGAAAATTCGGGAAAGATTGCACCTCCGGAGTTTACCACGATATAGTCAGGATTGAACCGTTCCACGGTGTCTCGGATACATGCTTCCCATCGGCAGTCACCCATTATATAAACGGTCGGGAAGCCCTCGGCTTTTAGCACATAACCTGATACAGGTCCCATCATCTGCCCGATCTGCCCGAAACCATGATGTCCGGTCGTGCGGTAAATGGATATGCCGTCTATTGTTTTTATTTCTTCGATGGGTATCACATTTGTAAATCCGTCGTTTCTGATGGCGTCCGCGTCCTGGGGCTGAACGTAGAAAGGAATTTCTTTGGGCAAATGTGTGGGGACACTCGGCTCGTAATGGTCGATGTGATTGTGGGTCAGGAGCACCATGTCCACGCCTCCGATAATATCCTGAATAGGAATGGTGAGGTGTACCCTCGGTGTTTTATTCACACCGAGGGCCGATATCAAAGTGCCTTTGTCGGCTAAAACGGGGTCAATTAGCATGGTGTGTCCCGCATACCTGATTTTCAAGGTGGCATTGCGCACCAATTGTACTGTAGATGTCTTTTTCATGACTATATGTCTTGTTATTGATTACGGGTGCAAAGTTCGGAAGAATCCGGCGAAACATCTATGCCTGAAAAAACGGTAATTATGCCATTTTGATAAATGAAATTATTATCTTTGCAAAAACGACAAGGATATGGACGAGATAATCAACCCTGATCGACTGGTCAGCGTACCGTTCAACAAGACACGCTGCGGCGTGGATTTTTACATCAATACTGCCATAAACAAGGACATCGGACTTGTGCTGACAGAAAACAAGCGGTTTAAGACAGACTTCTTCAGCTTCTACTTTTTCCGTAAGGCAAACGGATATTTGCTACTGAACTTCCGCAAGATTGAACTGCGCGACGGCATGGTTCTCCTGCTTTCACCCCATCAGCAACAAGAGTGGCATGTAGATGAGACGGCGTTGGATTACACGTTCCTTATATTCCGCGAAGATTTCATGCGTACTTTTATCGCCGACAAGTTCTTCGTTTTTCGCCTTTTGTATTGTTACCAGACAGATACGCCGCCTTACATCAATGCCACACATGACGAAATGAAGGAATATATGCGGCTGCTCGGAAAGATTAAGTATGAGCTGATGAATCCAGTGTCCGATACGTACAATATCATTGTTTCCTTACTATATTATCTTTTGCTGATTATCAATCGTACATACGCTGCCGCCTATTGCTTGCCCGCTGAAATTGCTAAAAACAATTTCGCTTTTCGGTTCAAGGACTTGTTGGAACAGAATATCCGCACCCACCAGCGGGTGCAGGAATATGCAGACATGCTTCATGTCAGTCGCATCACACTCAATAACTCAGTAAAAGCCCAATTCGGAGTATCAGCTACCCATTTGATAAAACAACGTCTGCTTGAGGAACTGAAGAACGAATTGCTATTCTCCAACCGCACTGTCAGTGAAATGGCGGATGATTTCAATTTCTCTGATCCGAGCCATCTCATGCGCTTCTTCAAACAGCAAACAGGCAAAACATTTACTCAGTACATGACGGATTACAATAAAGGCATATACGAATAACTTCTTAATATAGTCGATAGCGGCTATCGAAATATGGTTGTTGATGTTCAGGCGTTTTTGTACTGCATGAACCATTTTACGATTTCTGGATCTTCGTGCGAGCCGAGTAAGAAAGGCTTGTCGGTATCCAGCGTCTTTATCCGTGCCATGTCGTCGGCCGACAGGGTGAAGTCTAATATGTCGAGATTCTGCTTCATGCGTTCCGGTTTCACAGACTTAGGAATAATTATGCACACTGATATTTATCGCGCCCGGACAGGTGTTCGGTGCGGAAGATGACGGCATGCAGTTCCAACCAGATGGCTACCTGCTTATGTTCCATCCCGACCTGCTGCGGAATACACCTCTCGGGCGGATAATGCGTGAATATTCGTTCTTTTCCTACGAGACAAACGAGGCATTGCACCTTAGTGTGGAAGAACGGCAAATCATCATGGATTGCTTCCACAAGATTCAATATGAATTGAACCATCCGATACACCGTCACAGCAAGAACCTCATCACAGACAGCATCAAGACGTTCCTTGATTACTGCACACGTTTCTATGACCGTCAGTTCATCACACGCGACAACCAAAACCGAGACATCCTCGCAAGATTTGAGCGGTTGCTTGACGAATACTTCCATGATGGGGCTGCTAAACGGATAGGCTTGCCCACTGTACAGTATTGTGCAGACAAGCTCTGCCTCTCGCCCAACTATTTCAGTGATTTATTGAAAAAAGAAACAGGTTCAACCGCCCTGCATTTCATTCATGACAAGTCTATTGAAATAGCCAAGACGGAACTTGCATCTACAGACGACACCGTTAATGAAATCGCCTATAATCTCGGTTTTCAGTACCCGCAACATTTTACCCGACTGTTCAAGAAAGAGGTAGGTTACACTCCGAATGAATATAGAGCGCAAGTGTCGTGAGAATTGGATTAGTACAGAATATTAGAACCCAACACCTCTCTTGCGCTTAACTTTCTTCCTTCTGCGAAGTATATCCACCATTTCCTGATTGGCTTCCGCATCAGCAGTGTTATAAGATGAGCCACTGCTTTTTAGCAATCCCCAAGAGCCGTTGAACAACTCGCTTTGTGCCGTGCCGGACGGTGCGCTTGGTGTAGCCGTTTCATATATTCCGGCTGTTATTCCCATACGTTCCCTGCATCTGTTGTGCTGCAAAGCCGCGTCAATCTTGGAATAACTGAAACGCCTGTCCACTTTGGAGCCGTTGAAATGGTAGCCATTCATGGAGAATACAACACCCTGCACCTCGCTGGTCTGCCCCTTATGCTTGAAATGTACTTCCACTCCCTGCCGTTTCAGGTTGGCGATAAGCACGTTCCAGTTGCCGCATCTGCCGACTTCCATTTTGATGATGTCGTAAAGCGCATATTTCGTCCTGTCTGGCTCTTTCAGGCGGTTGCGTTTGACATTGTCCTTTCCGCCAGCCATATGCAAGCCGTATTTCAAGGTCAATTCCTTGCAGATGCGGGTACTGCGCAGACGCTCGTGCCTGTCCGATATGGTATTGCCGTTGTTGTCTATGCGGTTGAAAGCAATATGCACGTGCGGATGCTCCTTGTCGAAATGCTGGGCGATGAAGAACTGCGTATTCTTGATTCCCATCCGTTCCATATATTCAAGCGCGATGCCTGCCATGATACGGTTCGTCAGCCGTAACTCATCCTCTTTGGAAAAACTCAACGCGATATGTCCGACAGGTTTTGTCACCTTATCGTTCATCCGTGACTGGGCATTGAAACTCATGGCGATAGTTTCCAGATTTTCCATAAACAAGCCTTCGCTTGCTACTATCTGCGTATCCTTCTTCTTGTCGATGATGTAATCCACCGCACCCTTGAAGTCGCTTCCTTTTACGATTTTCGCCATCATATCCCTATCTTGGTTATAAGTTCATGAATCCTTGCCACTGCCACCTTGCAGTCCCACCGTTCATCGTGGAAGCCTCCGGCGTTTGCCTTACGCGCAAGCTGGTTGAGATTGTTAGCCATGCCGCAGAGTTGGCGGATGTATCCGGCATGTTCCTCCGACAGCCGTTCTTTCACATGACCGTTACGGAAACATTCCCTCATGTACTCGCTTGGTGATACGCCCGCCTCATGCGATCGTGTCAGCAGGCGGAAGTAGTCGGCTGCCGTCATTTTCACTGCGATACGGTATTTCAGTTTCTCGGTTGCTGTTAATTCTTTGTATTTTCTTACCTGCCTCAAATCCGCAACTAAGCCCTTCAACGTCCTTCTTGCGTGTACACGTCCTCTCATTACTGAATTATCAGATAAATTGAGGCAGAAACACCCACTTCTGCCTACAACATCCCCTTACCCCACAATGCGACTTGAGACAATACGCAGTATCATACCCATAAGTTGTAGGCGTTATCCAAAATCAGTCTGAAAAATATCTGCGTAAGCATTGTTACAGGTATAGATATTCAGCACATACCGCCTTGATGTCCTGATCCACTTGGCTGGTACAGAGATAAACCTGAAGACAAACGCTTTTATGCGACTTGTTGCATTGAGTCCGAACCTCTTTACGTCAAGTCTTTGGATAATGGCCTTGTAGAAGTTACGGATAAGTGCTGTAAGAAGAAGGAACACAGTGTTCTCGGCCATGAAGGATTTGGGCAATCTGTCCCACCCGAAACCATTGTTCATATCATCAAAGATACGTTCCTTTCCTCCACGAAGGTTATAGAACTCGACAATTTCTCTTACGGAAGATTCATAGTCGTTAGTCAGGATACAACGGTATGTGTATTCTCCTTCCCAAAGATCCTGCACACCATCCATCCGTTTCTGTCTTTGAATCACAAGTCGGTATGCTTTACCCTTCCACTTCTCAACAAGGATAGAGTTCAATTCAAACTCAATGCCATTGATTTCCTCAGTCTTCCAGCCTCTGAGAGCAAATATGTCATTGTAGAGCGAACTGCAGCGGTTAGTGCGGATATAGAAGGACTTGCAGTGTTTCTCTATTTCCTCCACGATTTCCTCGGAACATGATCCGCAATCAGCTCTGAAACGATTGATAGTGAGCCTGTTCTGTTCAAATCTCTCAAAGAACCTCTTCAGCGTGTCCTTCTGATGAAAACGAAGGTTTTCGTTAAGCCAGATGAGCAGAGCTAAGTTTACTTAAGCTCTGCCATGGCGAGAAAACGTGCCATGAAATGGAACTTTTGTGTTACCATCGCTATTCTCAATGCCAACAATCAAGTCACCAATAACCGCCACGCCAGGGCGATAACCAGAGAACTTCTTGTATGTAGGCTTTGCATCATACTTCTCACCCTCTTTCAGTTGGTCAGATGCAAACATACAATTGAGCAGTAAAGTATTGAGAGTGTCAGCCGTGTTGAAATCGTAGTTCTTACCCGTATCTGATGTGTATGAGATGTTTCCTTGCGTCAGTTCCTTTATCGCTCTGAGGATAGTATCAGAACTACAAGTATGAAGTGTCGGATGAAGCGAGAGATGGTTCATCAAATGAGTAGTGACATCCTCAATACATGAGCCACCACAGAAGTAGATACTCATGAGAGAACGGATGATTTCGCTGTACTGATAACCTAACGATCTACACCTTAGACCGAGGGTTGAGTCGATTACAGATGACAATGTGGAGTCAAATTGCTCATCAGGTAGGGCGGAAGGATTTCGAGGAATTTGGACGACGCATAGGGTTGGGCAATAAATTGATAAAGCGTGAGCTTGATGAGTTTGTCAAAGAGAAACCATTGGTGCAAGTATTGATAGACCGTTCCTTTTTATCGGAAGAACTGAAAAAGTAATATAGGATGTCTATGGGGTACAGGTGTAAGATGCTTTCTTTCTGATGAAGGGCGGATAAAGCATTCTTCAGGAAAGTACTTCTCCTTTTCCCATACCGGTCATACCGTTAAAACTGATTGATAATTATGACGCGTATGTTGGCCGGTATGCCTATCTTTGTGGCAATGAAAACAGAGAAAGGATTGATTTTGTAAGTATTATCATGGCAAAAGAACTGATTCGTGTCCCTAGGGTGCTTGGGGAAAGCTATAATTCCGTGCTGATTGAACGGTTGTATGAGGCAGGTGGAAATGTCATGCTCGATCTGATCATATACCTGGGCAGCTATCACCTCAAAGACTTGTTCGGGACTTCCTGGTTCTCCGTAGAAGACTTCTGCCGTAAGATGGGGTATGACCGTACCAACTTGCAGCGCAAGCTGGATAGCCGGCAGCTCGCGGCCATGTTCGGAAAGAATATGCAGCCGGAATATGTATGTACCGACACGGCAGGACAGAGAATCAGCCATCCTATCGAGACGGTTTTTGAGGCGGCTCTCTATAAACTGGGATTGGAGAACCTCTGCTATCCGACCATTGGCGAGGATGGCCGTACATCCTATAATTTCGTGCAGATCTTGAAACGTTTCGACATAATGACCGATTTCAAGACGAAGAAGTCAACGAAAAGGCTGTACTCGGCAGTGGTAAGCCCGGAGATAAAGAATTTCATGTTCTCGCTCTATAACCTCTTGGAACTTCAGGATTACCGTAGCCTGCCCAGCCGTTACCGCTATTTCTATCTGGAACTTTCCAAGATGGTTTACCTGATCAAGTATAAGACCACCAAGAATGAGGCTCCTTTTTATGTGCTGACAGTCGATCAGCTGGCTAAAAAGCTCGGCATAGAGATTGCCGAACCCAAAGACCGGAAAAAGAAGGTCGCCTCGATACTGAAAAAGATGAATACTTACCTGAAATATACCAATTTCAATTTCTCTTTTGTGAAAGGCGATCATGAGAGATGGGCATATACCGTGTTGTTCTCGTTTCCTAGGCATACGCTGCACTATTTTGATGAAGGACAATATGCTGTCGTGGTGAAGAAATTCTATAAGAACCTGCTTGGGCTGTATGTCGAGATTGCCTACCCGGACACGGATATGGCTGTCAGGAGGAAGAAGATCAAAGAGGTGGAGGAAGATGCCGGACTGTATAAAGAGTTCCTTTTATGGGCAAACTCCCCGGAAAGCGTAGAAAAGAAGAAACAGATATATATCAGTGATTTCGTGGCTGTATTCGGCAGGTTTCCGGAAGGATGGGCACAGGAAGAGTTGGAGAGTGCCAATGGAACGGAAGTTGCTCCTGCTCCTGAAGAGTTCATATCTCCGGAGACGGACGGGGCGGTGAACATGGACGATCCAGCTGTGTAGAACCGTCCACGTTTCACGGTTTTTTATAGAATTAGTTGTGTAGAAGTGTCCCTATTGGGGTGATTAGATGTGTGGAGTCATCCGCTTTGCCTGTTTTAGTTGTGTAGAAGTGTCCCGTTTGTTGCTTCTAGTTGTGTAGAACCGTCCACTCCTTTTGCTTTAGTTGTGTAAAAGCGTCCGGTTTCACTTGTCAGCTGTGTAAAACCGTCCACCCGTTAATGAAGGGAATAGGTAATCCCTGTTTTTTTTATATGTCGGTATATCAGTGAAATAAAAGAGAGAAATTTTTAAATAAAAGGTATCGGCTGTGTAAAACCATCCACCAAAATACATAATAAAGACCTAAACTCCTAACCCCTTTAAATATCCCCAAAGCGATAACATAGAAATGACTGGGAAAATAAATTTTCCCTTCACATGCCCTATACGTACTTTCGGAAAAAGATTTTTCGGAAGTATGTGTTGATTTTCACGTTTTTTTATATGATTGGAAGGCGGTTCTGTTCATCTTCTGTATCCGAATTAGTTTTTCAGGGCGTTCCCTTCTGACCGGGCTATTCGTTGCAAGTCCTCGTTACCCTCCAGGCTTTTCCCTGCTATCCCTAACGCTCTACGCTCCGGCTATGCCGGAAGAGAGGTATGATGATTTTTTCCTGAACTGATAGGAACATTGCGAAGGTAGGCGTGGCCGGAACGCCCGATATTGAAAAGCCAAATCTCCATCCTCCCATTCCGGGAGGTAGTATTTACCAGTTCAATCCCGTTCTGATCCGTCTTTCCCGCTTTCTCTTCAATGCACTGTTCCCAATCAGTTGAGGAAAAATTTATGGTTGGGGCGACAAGCGATGTTTGCGAGTATTAATCTTTTAATTTTTGGCAGTATGAAAACGAAGAGAACCGTATTTGAAGTGAATGACGTTTATCGGGTGATGGAAAACAGCGAGTTGATTTATACCTTGACGAACAGTGAGAAACTGAAACGTGAAGAATATAAGTATGAACAGATGGAAATAGAAGGATTGTGCTTGTCTGATGTACTGGAAACACTAACACCCAGCCGTAAAAAAGTCGCTTATGCGGCGATTGAGCTATATAAACGGCTGAAAGAAGGGCAAGTTGAAAGTCCTGCGCTTTTATCCAGCAATAATGTTTATAAAATGATGCATCCTGTTTTGTGCGATATAGCTACTGAAGAGATGTGGGTGCTGTTGCTGAACAGTTCGTCCAAACTCATCCGTAAAGTCCGTATCTCATGCGGCGGGATAAATACCGCCCCTGTGGATATACGGGTTATCATGAAGCAGGCATTGTATTATAACGCCGTATCTTTTATCATGGTACATAACCACCCATCAGGAGCACGCAAGCCCAGCAGTGCGGATGACCGCTTGACGGAAGCAGTTAAAAAAGCCGCTGAAACATTAGACATCCGTTTGGTTGACCATGTGATTGTGGCAGGCAATAACTATTATAGCTATGCGGACGAGGGAAGATTGCAAAATAGGTAAGGTGGACGGGAGAAATCCCGTCTGCCCGGGATTTCGGCTTCGGGGTTCTTTTTTGGCAGTCACCCCAAAAAAGAACCAAAAAAATGCTTCCCGGACTATCGGATGCGACATCGTAAAATACGCAAAGACGTGGCTTTTCAGAATAAATACATATCTTCGCGCCAAAGGTGATCGGAATGAATGTATTTTCTACTTTTGATACAGGCGTTATGGTGGCTCTCTTACTGGGCATTGAGTTTCTTAGAAGTGATATCCGAACGATTCTCTATTGTAAAAGGAATGATCCCAGGATTCTTAAGAGTTGCTTATATACGCTGCTTATATTATTGACCAGCCTTTATTCTATTGTGGCCGGAGCCATGCTTCATCCGGAACCCGTACCTGTTTATGAGTTGATACCCGGTTTTCAATATGGGGTTTATGGCTTTTCTTTTTCGTTTATATTGCTCGCTGTTGCATGTCTTTATCGTAAAACATTACCTTTTGTCCTTTTGGGCTACGCTATGATATATGTGATCGGTGTATTGATACCACTACTTAGGTATGTAGTGTCTATGATGGATTATTTCACTCGCACAAGGGTATAGCAGGTTAATTTCTTGATTGTATCGGATTGCCCTTTCTGTGGGCTGCCTCCCCCGGCTTCTTTCCTCCGATCCGAGTCCGGCTTTTTGCTCGGCAAAGGTTTCGGGATTCCGCAAATGGCAAGTTACGGCCATGCGCCTTTACTGTATGGAAAATAACGATGAAGAAGTGTCTTCCCGACATTTTCCATAAGTGAAACTTGGCTTATTGCTTGCAATCCAGACCTTGATATGCCGAAAAAAGGCTCAGAACTCAGATGGGGAATGACATCAAAAAAAAGGTCGGCTGACCAAAGACCTTCCCGATACAAAAAATGAAAAGGTCTTGAATCTAGCTGAAGAATAAATCAGATGTTCAACTTAAATAATGCTAATATGGAAAATTTGATTACACAAATCAACAAAGAGAGATTGGTTAATAGCGACACAGCTCTTATGATGAAGGAATTATACTATTACGTGCCTTGTGAGTATTGGTATGACAAACAGGATAGGCTACGCACCGATATTGAGGGAAGGAATACCCCGATGTATATGTGCGAGTGCCCGACACTGGCAGCATGTATCCAATGGATGATACAGACTCGTGAATATACGTTTCAAACAGAACAAAACGTGGCGGTCTGGCATGTGGTTGTGAGGGCTGGAGATTATGTGTTGTATGACTCCGAAAGTAATGCGGACGCTTTTTGTTGTTTGGAAGAAGCATTGGAAAAAGCGGTACAGGAGTGCATGGAGTTATTGTATTAAAATTAAAAAAAATCAGTCCCCGTGAAGGGGACTTTCCTATAATCTTGCTGAGAGGTGGAATTGCAGACGATCTTTGAGAATCATCTTTGAAGGATGGGCAGAGGTTTATTCGTTATTTGTTATTTTTGTTCTCGGATTTCAGCGCAATTCCATTCCTTCTTAATAGGCGATATACTGTTCCGCTACTGCCTATGTTTAATATTTTCTGTATCTCCCTTACCGGCGTTCCGGATTCATAGAGTTGGATGCAGCTTTTCTGCTTGGCGATGTTGTTTTTGTTGATAAGTGTCTTTCTGCCGAATTTGACACCTTTTTCCTTGGCGATTCTTCTGCCTTCTTGGGTTCTCTCATAGATAAGGTCTCTTTCAAACTGAGCGAAAGCACCGAGAATGTTGTTCATCAGTTGGCCGATTGCGCCTTCCGTACTGATGTTGTCTTGCAGTGAGGTGAATTGGATGCCCCTATTCTTGAAATCTTCCAATAGCGTAAGGATATTCTTCAGCGAACGGCCAAGCCGGTCCAGCTTATATACGACAAGTGTGTCGCCTTCCCGGAGAAAGCTCAGGCAGGCATCCAGTTCCGGGCGGTTTTGTTGACGTCCGGTCATTTTCTCAGAGAAGATTTTCTCGCATCCGGCAGCCTTCAACGCTTCCAGTTGCATATCCAGATGTTGTTCCTTGGTGGAAACACGGGCATATCCTATTTTCATCCTGTTTTCGTATTTAAATGTGTAATGAAGGTTTTAATTCTTCACTTTTTCAAATATGAAGACATTAATTCTTCATATTCCTCACGGCTGTATTGGTTGAACCCCTTTTGCTTCATTGCCAAAAGAAGCCTTTCCAGTTCTCCGATAGTCACTACCTGTTTGCCGATAACGGTAAATTGTTCCCATTCTCCCTTTTCGTTGAGCAGGTATTCCCGGTGTGCAAAACAGTAAAGAGAACCATCGATGTCATTCCGTTTCTGCCATTGACGCAGGTGCTTCAAACTGGTGAAATCACGGGTGACAGTACGTGGAATGGGAACCAATACGTCAATTTCCATCTTGAATTTTATATTCTCTTCCGCTTCTCGCATGGGTGATTAGCTTATTTCATAATACATCAATTATCGTATGGGCAGGAAGTTCCAGTTTGGAGAAAGCAAACATTTTCTTGCCCAAATCCTTTAGCGATGCCCCAATATGATATACTTCCGTATTATCAATGATTAAGAAGCGGTCATGACTACTTTTGTAGGTTCTAGCTTCAATGGGAGGATATTGGTCATTGTGTTTGTTTAAATCAAGTTGGAGCTGTGCGTTTATTTTGTGTATAAATAGTAGCTGATACTCCACTGTTTCGTTTGCTCAACATGAGTAACACGGATTCATCTACATAGTTGTCGATAAGCACAAGTGAGCATTTGGCAGACTTTATTAAATCTGTAGCAAACTTATACGCATCGAATATCTGACCGTCAAAGAATATACCTTCCACCGGAGGCAATGAGGTGCGTACAAAGAAGTCTATCTTTGCATCATGTTCAGCAATGGTTTTCTCTATTTGGAAGAATCTATTGTTCATTCTATATTCCATGTCATTGAGCCGTTGGTTTATAGAATAACCTTTCAATAAATATTCTTTTAAAATTTTATTTGCCCATTGCCTGAATTGCGTACCTCTTACGCTTTTAACTCTGTATCCAACTGAAATTATTACGTCTAGACTAAAGAACTTGACAGGCTTATCGGAATTAGCAATGTGCAAAAAATGCACATTGCTTTTCTCTTCCAATTCCTTTTCCTTAAAAACATTATTTATATGTTTGGTAATAACGGTTCTGTCACGTTGAAAAAGTTCTGCTATCTGCGCTTGTGTGAGCCAAACGGTTTCATCTTCTAAACGTACTTCCAACCTTACAGCTTCATCCGGTTGGTATAGTATGATTTCTCCTTGCTTCTCCATTATATGTTTCGCTTTTATTATATTGTTGCAAATGTACGAAAAAGAAACGTTATAAAGTCTGTTTTTTCCGTAAGTATTACCTTAAAAATTTGTTCCCTTTTTATTTTAATAAAACAGAAACATTCTGCTGTTTTAAAAATCAGTTATCTGTTTGCTATTCATAGTTAGGGTATCAAATAACTAAAATTCAAATGGAAACGCAAATCTATATTTTATGCAGATTTGTTTGTTAGAAGCGGAGAAAAGGACACAAGACATGATAAGAATCATAGGTCGGGGAGCGCCGCACGGCAAGGGGGGCACTAGCCTCCCGACGAGTGCAGCCGTTGGCCGGGTTATCGGTGAAAATGGAAAAAAGTTGGCTTTTCTTTTGGTATTGTTATAACTTTGTCTATATTTGTGTTGTGATAATCAATTTTAAAGTTATAACATTATGGTAACAAACATTATTCAGATTGGAAACAGCAAGGGGATAATACTTCCTTCCGAGATATTGAAACAGTTGCGTTTGTCCTTGAAATCGGCTGTGAGCATTTCTTTGGACGGGAACAATATTGTGATAAAGGCACAACCACGGCAGGGATGGGCGGAAGCTGCCAAACGTGCCCATGAGAATGGGGATGATGAGTTGCTTATCCCTGATGTGTTTGAGGATGAAAAGTTTGAGGATTGGACATGGTAGAACAGTATGGAGTGTATTGGGTAGAGTTAGACCCTACCCGTGGGGGTGAAATGGCAAAGACACGGCCATGTGTTGTTGTAACTCCTTCAGATTTGAATATGTACCTTACAATAGTAGTCATTGCTCCGATAACCTCCACCATAAGGAACTATCCTTACCGGGTTCTGTGTTCTGTAGCCGGGCGTGATGGGGAGATAGCCACGGATCAGATTCGCACGGTGGACAAAAGCCGGCTGAAAAGAAAGATTGGAGATTTGAATTTCAGTGAGATAAAAAGACTGAAGGAAGTGTTTCATCAAATGTTCTGTGAATAATGGAAAGTGTGCAAATAACAGGTTATGTAGCGTATTCAAAAAAGATATTATGAAGCCAACTACTTATATTAATTGGGACGGTCTGAAAGACATTCCATTCTTCTACTGCGATACAAAGGAAGATGAAGAAAACAAGGATTTCGACATCTATTACCAGGGCAAGCTGGTGTTGCATGACTACAACCATTGCGGACACTACCTTTACACTGCTGCGCTGCTGTTCAGTAAAATCAGAAACATTACAGCCGACTGGGTGAACCTGCATAACCTTTGGATTCTGCGTGATTGCGTGCGCGAGAATTACAATCACGGCATAGGAGTGGACGACCTTATTTTCGGAGAGAATTTCGATGGCAAGAACCTCGATACACTCACACCGCTTACCAAGAAACGCTTTGATTATTTGTGTAAGCGGATTAAGGAACTTGACCCATACGCAACAATTTAACACTTCATTGGGCGAAGGCAGGGCTTGCTGCGGATGCCAGACTTTAAATAATCCATTGGATTAATTATCTTTGCACGCTAATTTTCAAATTATAAAGAAATGACTAAATCGGAAATCGTAAAGGAAATATCTGCCAGAACCGGCATCGACGGCAAAGCGGTGCTTGCTGTTTTGGAAGGATTCATGAACGAGGTAAAGACTTCGTTGGGTAAGGAGGAAAATGTCTATCTTCGTGGATTCGGTAGTTTCATAGTGAAGAAGAGAGCGCAAAAGACAGCTCGGAATATCTCTAAGAATACTACTATGATTATTCCGGCTCATAACATACCGGCATTTAAACCGTCTGACGAATTTTTGAAAATGGTAAAACAACAGAACGCATAATAGGTAAACACAATGAAAGATCAGTTACGATTATTGAGAGACTGTATCAATAATGATCGTCCGGCAGTTGTCTTTCAGGGAGACGATTTTTGCGCTCCTGAGATTTTGGAAGCAGCAAAAGAAATTTATCGTAAACATGGTTGTTCCGAAGAATTTCTTTTTGACTGGCAGCTGCTTATCAATGAGGTGAAGGCTTACCAGTTAGAAAGTCCGGCAACTGTCAAATTGCCGAAACTCTCCCCGACAGAAACGGAACTGGTGCGGGAAGAGATGACTAAACGCTAAAAAATATTCTCGTTTAATACGCACCTTTTATTCTTCAGGCAGCGTATTGAACGGGATGGGATTAAAATGTTGGCGAACCTGCTTTTTTCGAAAGTTCCTGCCAATAGTTGAAGTCACTCGGTGAAAGATGCTCTTGCATCCAGTCACGCATACCAATATCGTTTCTTTCGTTCACATATCTCGTAAACGGAATCATTGTCTTACATGCTTCAAATCCAAGCATTCTCATATGGCGTGAAATGTTGGGAGGAAGACCTTCCAACCACTCTTTATAATACATTATCAATCTGTTTTCTTGGATTGGAACCGCTTGTTGGTGGTAAATATAGCTGGCGTTTCCGATTCTAATATCTCTGGCCTTATTTTCCCGTTCTTCTTCAGGTAGCCGACTTAAATATTCAGCTTGTGCTATTCTGCATTTGGAGTTTGGATGTTCCATGGTATTTTATATAATTAAGACTCTTCAATGATACGGTTCATCAAATCACATATTTTTTGGCAGCTATGACGGTCTGCGCAAGCAGGATAGGGGCATTTCTCAAAGGATGCCTGATTATCCGTAACTATGAAACCTCCGGAACGACGTACATAACTTACCGGATGAAAATAAATATCTTCCTTTTTCGGCCTATAAGTACATAGTCTTATAAGGCTGTTCAGCTCTTTGCAAATTTGCTCACATTTTTCTTTGGGATAATGTGGCAAATCACTGAATGCTTCGTAGGGGACAAAGGCAAATGCTTTGTCATCCCACATGACAGGTGTGTAATTCTGTACCATTTGTTATTTGGAATAAGGATGGCTGGCAGATTCCGTATTTCTGTATCAGTTAGGTAATCCGTCACTATTTAAGTGCGCCTGGGCAAACTCCCGGAGGTTCGTTTCGGCAATGCACTTTTCATAAATCTCATCCAATACTTCTTGCATATTTTCTACTTTATTGAATTTTAAGGGGCTGCCGTTTGTTGCGGCTTGCCTTTCCAGTTGTTCGATGATACTGGGAAATATCCCACGCAATAAACCGACGGTAGCTACGGCTGTAGCTGGTTCTACCTCTATTGTAATCTTTTTCTTTTCCATATCGTTGTATTATGTTATCAAAAGTAATAATTATTAGGATATTGGTAAGCATTTCTTCTGAAAAACTTTTTAAAGATATTGTTTTAAGATGACATACTGTGTTTTTGCGTTCACGCAGTATTCTTTCCCACCCTCCCCTTCATCGGAATGACTGTTCTCATTTCCGGTTTA
>NZ_QTLM01000017.1:0-388 GCF_003602695.1 Bacteroides sp. AM07-18 | reverse complement strand
CATCGGAATGACTGTTCTCATTCCCGGTTTACCCGTAGTCATCCGCTATGCGGCTGATTATGGGCAAACCAGAAAAGAGAAGTTCCAAACGTGGGCGGGATTGCAATGGTCATCATCCGGAGCTTCGGCATTGCCGAAACAACCTCCTTCTTCCGTATTGCAGCCCCGTCCTTTTACCGTTTGTCCCGGCAGTCCGTTGCTAACCCGTTCCCCCCTGCCACTTGTGGCAGGGAGATAGGAATACGGTTTTGCTTGCAAAACCGTATGGCTTGTTTTACTTTCCGTACTGCCCTTTTCCTAGTTTTCTGCCTCCCTTAATGTGCGTTTTTCATAGCCCCATCTGAGACCCTTTGTTTTTGAACGGCAAATTTATTTCGGTGGATGGATA
>NZ_QTLM01000016.1:301-94946 GCF_003602695.1 Bacteroides sp. AM07-18 | reverse complement strand
TAGGATAGAATAGATTTGTTGCGCATTTTCTAGAGTCTTCAAAATGAGTTTTGAGGAACGGAATGGTGTTGTCTTTACCGAGCTCCCATCGGTGCTATCAATGGACTGTCATTCAACCTTTTGAACTGAAAAATACATACTTTCATTTTTTGAAAGCCTCATTTCATCCCTTTCCCACTGTCATCTTTCTGGACTTCCAATCCTCTTTCCAATATCCTAACGGGCTGATTTTTACTATTCTGAACAAAATCAGCCTATTCCCTCCTTATTCCCTGATTATTAATGGAATTAACAAGATTTCATTACCTGCGAAGTAACGGAAAAAATCACATGACAGACAGCTATGTGGAAGGGATTCGAAATGAGAGATTATTCACTTTTTATTTTTTTAAATTTATAAATTTAAAGTTTTCAATTATGAACAAGAAGTTTCTAAGTGTGACCCTGTTCAGTGCCTTGATGTTGGGTACTGCAGGTACGTTCACGTCTTGTAAGGATTATGATGATGACATCAAGGACTTGCAGGAACAACTGGACAAGAAAGCTTCACTTGATGACCTGAATGCAAAAGTTACTACGTTGCAGACGGCTGTAGATGAAGCCAAAAGTGCCGCAAACGAGGCCAAGAACAAAGCTCAGGAAGCTTTGGACAAGGCTAATTCGACAGAAGGCGGAGTATCCGAGGCAGATTTGACTGCTTTGAAGAAAGAACTGGAAAAGCAAATTGAGAAGTTGGCTTCTTTGGAGGCAGTTGAGACTAAAATCAACGACTTGAAAGAAGAATTGGAAGGCGGCTTTGTTACAGACGAAAAACTAAAAGACTTGGCTGCTGAGGTTGATGCATTGAGCGCTCAAGTTATGTCTATTATCGGACATCGTTTGACTAGTCTGGCTGTAATTCCTACAAGTCATATCAATGGTATTGCAGCTATTACATTGACTACTCTACAGTATACTCCACAAGAGTACAAGGCAATGGCAAAACATGCAGACGGTCCTCAAACTGACAAAGATTCTGAAGGTACGTTTACAGCACATTCCAAAACTCCTGTACTTGACCACGTTAATAAAGCTGGTGCCAAGCCGTACACAGTGTCTACAGACAAAAATGAGGCTTACTTCCACGTTAGCCCCAA
This sequence comes from Bacteroides sp. AM07-18, assembly GCF_003602695.1. Taxonomy (NCBI): domain Bacteria; kingdom Pseudomonadati; phylum Bacteroidota; class Bacteroidia; order Bacteroidales; family Bacteroidaceae; genus Bacteroides; species Bacteroides sp. AM07-18. The sequence goes on along the minus strand of NZ_QTLM01000016.1, from coordinate 93,810 downwards.
TATGGGTGTACGTACAGAGGATATTTATATGCCTTCTTTCGATTGCATCAAATCTGAAAACATCCTCACCAAAGCTGGCGCAACGATTTCCGAGAATTCTCCTATCCAGCCTACTGACTATAAGATAAAAGACAATGTATTGACAGTACAATTCAAGAAGACTGTTGCCGAATCCATCAATGAAGCAGGCGGTCATGCAAGTGGAAAAGAAACTTTCTACATGGCTTCTCTAAAGGCTCCTATTGCTAAAGAAAACCTGACTGCTGATGAAGCTAAAGCTCTTAAGGAAAATGGTACTCAGGTTTATGTGAACTCTGAATATGTTCGTCTGCACGAAACAAAGGTGGCTCCCTACATTGCTAATGCACGTACGATGTACAACGGAAATATGGGTGGTGATTTTGCTGACGAAGTTCAGACTGATGGTGAAGGTAGATTCTATGTGCACTATCACGACTCTATTTGTGCATATGAGTCACAGGCTAACGACATGATTGACGTTTATGCACAGTATAACAAGGTACTCGACTTGAAAAAATTAGTGGAGGTTTGCACAACAGAGATTGATGCTACAGATCACAAAAAACATGCTGAATTGGAGAAATACAAAGACTATGGTCTAACATTCCGTTTCTACAAAGCTACTGGAGAATATTTTACTTTGGGTGGCCCTGAGGGTAATAGTAACAAGACCGACCAGCAAAAATTCGCAGAAATCGATTCTCCTATGAATGGTCACATGACTTCAAAAGTCTATAGCCTTGACGGTGTATCTGCCACTGCAGTAGGCCGCGAACCGTTGGTACGTGTAGAGTTGGTGGATACTGTAAACAATGCTTTGGTAGCTATGCGTTACATCAAGGTGAAATGGGTGAAAGAAGAAGGTATGCGTGAGATTGGCCTCACATACGATGACACCATGTTCAAATGTGGTAATTTCGCAGACAAGATTGGCACTGTAGCCATGAACGAAGTTATCTACAACGGTGCAAAAGAGGGTGGTATGACCAAGCAGGAATTCCACGCCGTTTACACTGATGCCGGTTTCGACGCACAAGATGGAGTAGATTATGGTAAGGTTAAACTTATTAAGAATACAGAAGACGGAGTTGAATCTTATAACATTGAGTGGACTTTGACTCACGCTGACATCGTGAAGAAATATCCGGTATGGAAAAATCACGAAGATATGGTATTCACTAAGACATTCTTCTGGAAAGATCCGACAAAGGCATATCCTACTTTGAAAATTACATTGACACGTACTATCTACAAACCTACATTCGGTGGATATGGATATGACAATCGTTATTGGAAGAAAAACACCAATAACACTGTATTCAATGTGAACCCGGTAGTTTATGGTGCCGTGGAATGGAATCCTGCATGGAATGAAACCACTGGACACATATTGACTGGCGATAAGACTAACAATAATCCGACCGTAAATATCTACACTGACTTAGTGAACGGTTTCTTGAACAAAGACGGCGTGAAACCTGCTACTGGTGCATGGGAATACCTGTACTTCCAGGATAAGAACGTTGCGAATGTGAAGAATCCTTATTCTCCTACATTTGAATTGCTAGGTGTACGTTTTGAATTCGATGCTGAAAAGTTGGCTGGTAGAACTTATAAGTACTTTGATGTTGCCAGCAAGACATTCAAGGATGGTGCTGTTACATTGAGTACTGACAACACAAAATTGTACATTGCAGGTGAATTGGCTGCAACAATTGACAATTATAAGGACAACCTCTGTACAAATGCAAATAATCCTCTGAAAGGTCACAAGACTTATAACATCAAATTGCAAGAAGCTGATCCGGATGCAAAATCCAATTTCGGAGAAAACACCAAACCGACAGAAGCTGCCAAAGCTTTGGTAGGTCAGATTGTTCCTATCAAGTTGGTTGCAGACCTTTGCTATGGTGATGCAACTCCGGGACATCCGGCTGCTCATACTGAAGTTATCAAGGCTTATGATGCCAACATCATTGAACCGATGACTATCACAGTGAATAAGGAAGAAGGAGAAGTAACTGATGCTGTTGTTAACGGTAGCTCTGTAGATGTAACAGGTGCTTATACTTACACTTGCTGGAATGCAGACGAAAACGGTAATTTCTACACTGCTTCTGAGGCTCCCAATGCAACAGCTCTGCAAAAAGAACTGTTCAAATTCTACGAATGTACTCCGAGCAACTGGATGACTGATCAAGTTAAGACTAACCTGAAACTGGTAGACGGCAATTTGCAGCCTGTGGCTGGTTACAAGGAAGGTAGCCTTCCTGCCAACACAACTGTAGTTTACAACGTAGATGCAACAACTGGTAAGGAAACACTGACTTACTACAACCACAGTGGTACTCCTGTAAACTGGGATTATGAAATCTATGTTCCTATCAAGTTCGGTTATAAGTGGAAGACTTTCACTCAGGAATTCAAAATCCACGTAAATGAAAATGCCGGTACTCCCGCAGGAAGATAAGAGACAACTCTGAAAAGAGATGCCAATAAAGTAAACAGACAAGAGAGAGTGCTTCATCCGATTGAAGCACTCTTTTTTATAATATAACAACTAAAAATATGAAACAAACAGTCATTATAGGAATATTGTTGGGAATACTGCTACTAACCGGATGTGACAACAACGAAAAAGAACATGATTTTGTCGGTATATTTACTACTGCCAACGGCATAAAGTTTGAGCTTCGTCCAGATTCTACATCAATCATAACTTTCAAAGATTCTATGATTTACGAAAGTTCTTGGAAAATAAGCAAAGATCGTAACAATGAAACCTATGCCAACATAGAGTTTGCTGGTTATCAGAATTATTATTATTTGAAAAATGGTAAGCTTTATCGCAGTATACGCGAAATGAACCATGATGCCTTAGGTGAAGAGGTGAAGTATCTAGAATGATTTCCGCGCCTCTCATCACTCTCTAGATTTTTTTTCTCCCTACTTTGCTTCCACACTTCCACCCATCTCCTGCATCCCCCTATCCATCGGCATTTACCCCGCTGTGGAAGCAACCAAAAAAGGTGGAAGCAAATTTTGCTTCCACCTACTCAAAACGCTATAGTTTTACCGTAACCTACTCGTCTCTACCATAATACCCCGTGCAAGGTACATAAATCGGTTGGTTCAGTTTTCCTGCATTCTCGAGCTTGCCTTCGCTGCGAAGCAGGCGAATATGAAGCTGTGCAGTAGAGCGCATCATTCCGCAGAGGCTCTGAAAATCACTGCGCGTAAGGAACTGATGCGTAGAGAAGTAGCTCGTCAGCCGCCTGTCAATCTCCTTGTCACTCAGCTTTTGGGAATGCTCATTCAGCCCTAGCGGTTTAGCTTTGATAGCGCCTATCTCATTCTTCAGCACCTGGTCGGCACGAAACTTGATGCCCTTCAGCTTAATCTTGGTGGTTTTACGTTTGGTCGCGGCAGTCACCGGTTCCGTGCTCGTCAGTACGGGATAAAAATAGCCGATACCGTCCAGATGTACCTGCCGCCCCTCGGCGAGGTCTTCCCCCATGACGTGCGACAAGGCATCCAGTACCGCCGAGACATCAGTCTCCGTCAACGAGCTGCGTTCCTGAATTCTGCGACGCAGTTCGTCGGTAGTGGTAGAGCCGTTCAAGCGGATGCGCGGATGAAGTATCTTTTCTTCCCGCTGTTTGTCTTTAGGTTCCGGGAGCTCATACCAATCGAATAAAATTGCCATAGTTCAATGTCTTTTAAGTTGTTGTACAATACGTTCGCGCCCTATGCGGAATAGGTGCGGGTTACGTACTTCATCCGTAAAAGCTTTGGGAAGAGAAACGCCTAACGGCCATGAACAGCTCTGCTTACGGTCGTCAAGCGATTGCTTCATGGCCGTAAGCAGAGTTGTTCATGGTCGTTAGGCGTCATCTATTCCCTATACAAAAGTAGACAAACAAAGGGAGAAAAGCAAAGGAATGCCAGTGTTTTGACAAAGAAACTCACTTGCTTTTAACACTTCTCTACATGAGTCGTGGAGACTTGTATCCATTTAATAATTATTCCGCAGAATGCTTGCTTTCAGCTCTTCAATGTAGTATCTTTACGAGAATTATATTTACTTAAAGCTGACAAACAGAATGAAAATTACCTTGATTAGAGCAGAAAAAGAGAGCAGAAAGGAAGCCCTCAGCACCCTGGAAGCGGATGCACTGATTAAAAAACTAAAAACCGAAACCAAAGCCGGACATGTATCGACCCTCCGGGCCATCCTTCCTCAACTGGAGGGCACTTGCGCCCAATACGAACATATAGACAAGTTGCCCCGCATCTATCCCGCCGTGGAATATAGCCGTACACAAGAGGGGGAACGGTGGATGAAGAACTATAACGGACTCGTACAACTGGAAGTAAACCGTCTGTCGGGCATTGCCGAAGCGGAATATGTAAAGCAACAAGCCGCCCTGCTGCCACAGACCTTTGCCGCTTTCTGCGGTTCCAGCGGACGGAGTGCCAAGATATGGGTATTGTTTGCCCTGCCCGACGGCACGACACCGAAGCGGGAGAGCGATGCCGCCTTGTTTCATGCCCACGCCTACCGTATGGCGGTGAAGTGCTACCAGCCCTTGCTGCCGTTTGCCATTACATTGAAAGAACCTTCCCTTACCCAGAGTTGCCGCATGACTCTGGACGGATATCCTTACTACAATCCTGCCGCTGTGCCTTTCTGCCTGGAACAGCCCCTCGGCATGCCCGAAGAGGAGAACTTCCGGCAACGAAAACTCGCAGAAAAGAGCCCGCTGTTGCGGCTGCATCCGGACAGTAAAGCCTCGGACACCTTCGCCATACTTTTCGAATCGGCCCTTGACCGTGCATTCCGCGAATTGGACGGTTGGAAACGGGACGGGGATTTACGGATACTGCTGGTGCCTCTGGCCGAACATTGTTTCAAGGCAGGCATCCCCGAAGAGGAAGTAGTCCGCCAGACATTGATGCACTATTACCGGGAAACGGATGAATTCATTGTCCGTCAAACGATTCATAACCTATATCAAGAGCTTAAAGGCTTCGGGAAAAAGAGCAGTCTGACGCAAGAACAGGAGAGCGTTTTCCGGCTGGAAGAGTTTATGGGTCGCCGGTATGAGTTCCGCTACAACACCGTTCTGGATGATTTGGAATACCGTCAGCGCGACTCCGTCCATTTCTATTTCAAGCCCGCCGACCAGCGTGCCCGCAGTACAGTCTCTATGAATGCCCTGAAGGAGGGTATCCGCGTATGGGACCGCGACATCAACCGTTTCCTAACTTCAGACTATGTGCCACTCTATAATCCCGTCGAAGAATACCTTTACGACACCGGCCGCTGGGATGGGAAAGACCGCATCCGGGCATTGGCCGACCTCGTCCCGTGCCACAATCCTCATTGGCGGGAGCTGTTCTACCGCTGGTTCCTGGGCATGGTGGCACACTGGCGTGGAATGGACCGGCAACACGGAAACAATACTTCTCCTCTGCTTGTCGGTTCTCAAGGGTTCCGGAAATCCACCTTTTGCCGCATTTTGCTGCCACCGGAGCTGCGTTTCGGCTATACGGACAGCATCGACTTCAAGAGCAGGCAGGAAGCAGAACGCAGTCTGGGACGCTTTCTGCTCGTCAACATTGACGAGTTCGATCAAATCAACATCAACCAGCAGGGCTTCCTGAAGCATCTGCTGCAGAAACCGGCTGCCAACCTGCGCAAACCCTACGGCAGCACCATCCGTGAGATGCGGCGGTATGCCTCCTTCATAGGCACCAGCAATCAGAAGGACTTGTTGTCCGACCCCAGTGGCAGCCGCCGTTTCATCTGCATTGAGGTCACCGGTCCCATTGATACGAATGTCACCATCAACTACCGTCAGCTCTATGCGCAGGCTCTGAATGCCGTAGCCAAAGGTGAGCGCTACTGGCTGGATGATGCCGACGAAGCCATCTTGAAGCGGACGAACCGGGAATTTGAACAGCTCACCCCACTGGAACAACTCTTCCACAGCCATTTCCGTGCGGCAGAAGAGGATGAGGAGGGGCAATGGATGATGCCCATGCAGATTATTTCCGCCTTGCAGACAAAGACGCGTGACCGTCTGGCTATCAATAAGGTGGCCGTATTCGGGCGGACGCTCAAGAAGCTTGAAATACCGAACAAGAAGTCACGGCAGGGGACGCTGTACCATGTAATGCCGCTGGATTAAATGCTCTGCAGTAACCCCGCACAAGCATCTTCCAGAATGTCCAGCACATACTCAAAACCTTCGGAACCGCCGTAATAGGGGTCCGGTACATGGTCGGCATGGGTAAACTTTGTACAGTATTCCGTCATGCGGTGTATCTTGCTCCATTCGGCGGTTGAAGGGGCACGATCTTTCAGGTCGTCGATGTTGCGGTCGTCCATACCGATAATCAGGTCGAAGTTGTAAAAATCCTCGGTACGTACGGGTCGCGAAAGATGCGTCAGATTGTATCCACGGCGGGCGGCATGGGCACGCATCCGGCTGTCCGGCAGTTCGCCCTGGTGATAGGACAGAATGCCTGCAGAATCGATTAAAAACTCATCCGCACGTCCGGCTTCTTCTACCAGATGCTTCATGACTCCCTCTGCCGAGGAGGAACGGCAAATGTTGCCGAGGCAAACGAAAAGTATCTTCTTCATATTTCTTTAGTTACGAGTTATTTACATCGGGTCTACATCATAATACACTATCAGCGACTTGAAGCGGTCTTCCGCCACCATCTCCTTTTGCACCTGGACGAGCAGTTCGCGGGCACGGGCCATCGGGGCATTGGTTTCTATCTTCAAGACAATCTTTCGGATGAACAGGGTCTGTACGCGTGCTACGGGCGGCTTGTCCGGTCCCAGTACCCGGTTGCCGAAGACGGTGTGGAGCTTGGCGGCCATAGTCTGTGCCATGAGGTCGAGCAGGGTCTCGTTCCGGTTCTTCAGGTAGACATACACCAGGCGGTAGTAGGGCGGGTAGTGGAACATCTGGCGTTCGGCAAGCTGCCCGCCTACCATGGCTTCGTAGTCGTTGGCAATGACTTGCGGGATGATGGGATGGTCGATGCTTTTGGTTTGTAGCACCACCCTGCCGCGCTTGTTCTTCCGTCCGGCGCGTCCGGCAACCTGCGCCATCAGCTGGAAGGCGCGCTCGTAGGCGCGGAAGTCGGGATAGTTCAGCATGGTGTCGGCATTGAGTATGCCCACAATGCTGACGTGGTCGAAGTCCAGACCCTTGGACACCATTTGCGTGCCTATCAGGATGTCCGTCTTGCCTTGCTGGAAATCGGAGATGATGCGCTCGTAGGCGGTACGGGTGCGGGTGGTGTCCAAGTCCATACGGGCTACGCGGGCGTCGGGGAAGAGGGCTTTGATGTCATCTTCTATTTTTTCCGTGCCGAAGCCGCGGTTGCGCAGGTCAGTGCCCTCGCAGGCGGGGCAGATGCGGGGCAGTTGGTAGGTGTAGCCACAGTAGTGGCAGGTCAGTTGGTTCAGCCCCTTATGGTAGGTGAGGCTGACGTCGCAGTTCTTGCACTTGGGTACCCAGCCGCAGGTGTTGCACTCTATCATGGGGGCGAAGCCGCGGCGGTTCTGGAAGAGGATGACTTGTTCTTTTTGTTCCAGTGCCTCGCGGATATATTGTAGGAGCAGTGGGGAGAACGGACCGTTCATCTTCTTCTTGCGGTGCAGCTCCTTGATGTCTACGGGGATAATCTCCGGCAGTTGTATCTCTTTATAGCGTTCTTTCAGTTCCACAAGGCCATACTTGCCGGATGTGGCATTGTGCCAAGTCTCTACAGAAGGGGTTGCTGTACCCAACAGAGTTTTGGCGCCGTACATGGAGGCGAGTACAATGGCTGCATTGCGGGCATGATAGCGGGGGGCGGGGTCTTGCTGCTTGTAAGTGTTTTCGTGCTCCTCGTCCACAATCACAAGACCGAGGTTGCGGAAAGGAAGGAAAACGGAGGAGCGGACGCCGAGAATAATGTCATAGTCTGCTTCCGACAGCTGCTTCTGCCAGATTTCCACCCGTTCGGCATCGGGGAACTTGGAGTGATAGATGCCCAGTCGGGAGCCGAATACGCGTTGCAGGCGCTCTGTGATTTGTGCAGTGAGAGCTATTTCGGGCAGGAGATAGAGCACCTGCTTTCCTTGCCGGATGGTTTCTTCTATCAGATGAATATAGACTTCGGTCTTGCCGCTTGCCGTGACACCATGTAGCAGGCAGACGTTCTTGCTTTGAAAATTCTCTAAGATGGAGTGATAAGCGCGTTGCTGGTGCTCGTTCAGCGGGTTGACGGGGATGACTTCTTTGAGGAGTGCTTTGTCTATGCGACCTATTTCCTGCTGGTAGACTTCGAATACACCACGGTCCACAAGACCGTTGAATACGGCAGGGGTGGCATAGGTGCGTTGCAGCAGTTCGGCTTTGGAGACTTCTTTTATATCTCGTCCGCTGAGGTAGCCGGAGAGTTCCAGATATTTCATCAGCAGGTCCAGTTGCTTGGGGGCACGGCGCTGCAACTCGTCGAAGAAGATGTGCAGGCGGTGTTCGTTGCGGGTGGCGGCGGTGAGGCGTACACGGGTTTCGGTCTTAGGCTTATAGGTACGGCGCAATTCTTCCTTTACGAAGATGGCCTCTTTGTCGAGCAGTGACTTGATGACAGAAAGTATGTTCTTGATGCCGGTCTCCTTCTCCAGTTTCGTCACGCATTGCTCCGGGTCGGCAGAGAGCATATCCAGTATCTTCTGTTCCTTCTCCGGCAGGCGGACATCGGATTCGAAATCGGGGTTGTACTCTACGATTGTTTCGCTTTCCAGCTTCAAGCCAGAGGGTAAGGCAGCTTTGTAAACGTCTCCTTGCGTGCAGAGATAGTAATCGGAGAGCCATTCCCAGAACTTGAACTGCCGCGGAAGCAGTATCGGGCGGGCATCCAGCAAAGCGGACACTTCCTTTACTTCGTATTCGGTGGGGGCGCAATAATGCACGTTGCGCACGATGGCTGTATAGTATTTCTTCCGTCCGAATGGTACTACCACCCGGCAACCGGTCTGCACTTCATCCGCCCACTCGTCGGGCAGGGAGTAGGTGAAGCAGCTGTGCAAAGGCAAAGGCAATATGACGTCGGCGAACTTTTTCATCGTGGGGACAAAGATAGTGGAAAGTGGAGGGAGAATGAAATGAACGGGGGCATTTTTTATGCTGAGGAGAGGGAGGAGGCTGTTGTGGATTTGGGATGAAGATAAAGGAGGGGATATATGGGTATTGCAGATTTTATGGGTCGGATGGGTGTAGAAGTATGGGGAAACTGGTGCAAGCGTTTTATAAGCTTTGTTCGATGTATTAAAATAAGAGTGAGTTAGTTATGGTAAAACTATGGCGTTTTGAGTAGGTGGAAGCAAAATTTGCTTCCACCTTTTGGAGTTGCTTCCACAGCGGGGTAAATGCCGATGGACAGGGGGATGCAGGAGGTGGGCGGAAGTGTGGAAGCAAAGTGAGGAGAAAAAAAGTTTCTGGAGAAAAAAGGAGAAATTTAAGATGGATTTTCAAATGAACAGGTAGAATCTACAGGAATCCAAGTCATACCTTCATGCCGATAAACTGGAAGTACATACAGAGATTCAATATACTTTCTCCTTCCTTCCCTTTGCCAATATTTTAGTTCATCCATGATGATTGGATCATTAAAAAATAAAACGACCGGCGAAGTGGATGATTCTATCTGATATTTCTTTAGCAACTGCTGAAATTCTCCATCTGACAATACTGAGTAATAGATAGATTTACACCTAATTAGAGCAGTCAATGAAAATACTCTATTTGATATTATGGACTTAGTCTTTCCAATCAAACTATCATCAAGGAATAATTTCTTTCCTTGTTGGTTCATTGAAAAAATTGTTTGCGACGCATTTTTGTCATGCCTGAAAAATATCTTTTTAACATTCCTCATACTATTCAAATCAGCATTGTGTGACATTTTCAGAGCAAAGCCATTTTGAGCTCCCGGGCGATTAAAAAAATTCAGTCCTATTGGCTCCATTTTATAACTATTTAACTCGGAATCGTCCGTATAAATATAAAATACACCATATAGCTGCTGGGATTCATCGATTGGGCTGTAGATATCGTTCACTGCATCATACGAAGTTGTAGCAAAAAACGCACTTGTCCACTTATCGTTGGTGAAGTCTAATAAATTTGTAGAAATACCATAATGTTGCGCCAAACCTTCGTAATTAATTGACAATTTTATAGGGGCTTTTATTTCACGATGGCGCAATGTATTAAACATCAAATCATTTATTACAGGATGGGATTCCAATAATAATTTAAACTCCTGAAACTGCAAATTAGAAAGCAATCGTTTTTCTTCTGTATCTTCTCTATATAAAGAAGGTCTACATGAGTCATAATATACACTTTGTCCTCTAAAGTAAGTACCATGCCATTTTCCCATCGGGACTAAAACCGATTCATTAGATTCTGTTTCTTTTATCATAACGAAATATGTCCCAGGGCGGATAGATCTATTTAATATTGTTCGACGCAGGGGGCTAAATGAACTTATCTTTTCTTCTTCTGTTTCCGCAATAGCCTCAACAATATCGATAATTGTAGGATAGGCAGATATATTTGACGGGGTCGGTAACTCCTGATAAGCTGGATTTGTTAATACATCTTTCATGGCTTGTCTATTTTATGAAGTTCATTCAAATGAACAAGATTTCTGATTATTTCATGAGCCTGATTTGTTTTTTCTAATTTCAAATACACAAAACAACGCTTAACAGCCGCTTGATAAATCAAAAATAAATCTCTGCAATCAACAGCCAAATCTTCTGCTTCCCTGAAACAGTCAATAGCAATATAATACTTCTCATTAAACAAATGAATACATCCTATGCGATATAAAGATTCAGACTCCAATGATTTATTATAGATTTTCTTTGCATAATGTATAACCTCATTAAGATATGACAACGCTTGTTCATAATCTTGTAACTCATAAAAATATATTGAGATAAACCGTGCAGCCTTTGCTGCACCCTCATAATCATCATTCTTTTTTGCTAAAGAAAATGTATCAAAAAAAGCAGATAATCCTTCCGATTTACTACCTAATCGCATCAAGCATAATGCTTTTTCTAAAAATCCGGTATAATTATATTTATAAGATTTATCTTGCGCTATCAAAGCTTCGAAATAACATAAAGCCTCTGCGTCCTTTTTTAACAAAATCAGTAATTGGGCAATATAATTATTAATATAATTAATCGCTTCTTGATTCTTCACTAATGGCAATGCTGCCTCTAAATCTTTTATTAAAAACTCAGCTTCAATCTTATTTTGTGACCGAAGCACTGTTTCTACTCTATCCAACAAGACGTTTATCTCTTCCACATTCATATTTGATAGTATTAAGTGTTAACATTGCAATGTTATAATAACGTTGCGATAAAGATAAGAAAATATACAAATAAAGACAAGAAAAAGTTATGTCAAAATACTGGCACAACCTTTTTTATGTTTCTATAATTGTGAACTTTGTCAAGTAAGGCTGTCTTTGTTAAGTAGATGGCAGAAAATAATTATGTGCACCTACTTACTACAACTAAAGTTTCCTACCCCTCCTTAAATAGCTTGAAGAGGGGTGGATTATCTTCCAAGCTGCATGTATTCAGTGTTTTTTATAATAGAGACATCAATTGAACATTGGTCGCTTCTTTAACACTTGGAATCTTTTCTCCGCAATGTTTACTTTCGGTGCTTTGATGCAGCTTTTACAAGAAATACATTTAACGAAAACAAGACAGAAAACAGAATTAACTGATTAATGGATTTTGTGCCGAACACTGGGTGTGAGTAAGTAGGTTACGGTAAGACTTAGACGTTTTAAGCAGGTGGAAGTGTGGAAGCAAAGTGAGGAGAAAAAAGTTTCTGGAGAAAAAAAGGAGGATGTTCCCATAGAACATCCTCCTTTTGATTTTATAATTGTCTATTCAGACAATTTTCTACTACTCGGATTATCTAGTAGCTTGTTTACGTGTGATAGTTACGTTGTATGCATACTCACTAGTACCCCAGTCGTGAACGAACTGCAGAACCACATTTACTGTATGAGTAAACTCAGTACCTGTCGGGAGTGCAATACAAGTCAGCTTACCAGTTGTAGAATCTACCTTGAAGTATTCATCTTTGTCTGTTCCGTTGGACATAATGTAGCGGAGACCGGTTGTAACAGACTTCTTGTACAAAGCAGCACGAGTAGTGACTTCTTCAGCATTGAATGTAATTCCATTGAATGTAACAACTTTCTCACCTGCATAGTCTTTCAATATCAGATTCTTCCAGAAGTCTTCAGCCTTAGTCTTAGTGCCAGCTACAGAATTTTCAATCAATTGCTTCAAAGTAATTTCTGTATCCTTGGCCAAGTTCGGATCGTTGAATGCTTTCAGTGCAGCACCACCGGTGAAATCTGCTATCGGACGAGCTACAGTCCATAATTCTTCTGCATCAGGTTTACGGTTCTTGTCAGTAGCATCGTAACCATTTGCATCATAAATATCAACTTTCAGATTGCCAACCTTCTTGATATCAATCGGAGCAGTGAATGCTATTCTCCATTCTCCATTTGTACCTTCTTCAACTACCAATTGGTTGTTCTTCATCAATTCTTGTACAAATGCATTCTGCTTGTCTTTATTCAATTCGAATACAGCCTTAGCGTCAGCAGGAGTGACATTGTACATCTTGGCAAAGTTCTCAGACTTGATACCGAAGTTACCATTAGCAGCATCACTCCAGTCACCAATGATTGTACGTGTATTGTATGCATCCTTGATAGAAACAGCAAATGTGCGATTTACAGAAACTTTATTCAGAGTCAACATAAAGAATTTCTTGTCATAGTAGTTGTCAACTGCATAAGGAGCACCATTTTTCCAGCCACCATTCCAAACAGAAACATCTTGGTTGTCGCTAACTCTTTCAGCCGTAGGTGATACATAAAGAGTTGTCTCTGCCAATTCTACCTTTGGCCCTACAACCAGGAATAAAGAGTCTTTGTCTGCATTGTCACCACCGTTTCTGTAGTACAGGTAGATATCTCCTGCGCCAACATTCAAATTATCAGAATTCAAGGCAGAACCAACATTCTGCATGTATGCTTTACCGTCTGTCTTAGAAAGTTGCGTGTATGCTTTTGTTTTAGTATCGTATATAAAGAGAGGTAACAGATGATTTGCAGCTGCGTTATTGTTACCAGCCACAAGGTCGCGTCCACCAATTTCAGACTCAAACTTACGAACATTCAATGCAATGACAGTTTCTTTGCTGGCATTATAATTCATTGTCAGAGTACCTTCGTTCGGAACCAGCTCAATAGAATCATATGTATATGGGTCTTCAGTCTTACGAATAGCTTGAATAGGGAATGTATTTTCAAATACATAGTCAGCAACACCTTCAACTTGTGACTTCACAGTTGTTGTAAGTTTTATTGCTGCATATTCATAAATGGCAGATGCTTGATATTGTTCTTTTACAGAAAGAATACCATCGTTGATTTGGAAGATACCTTGTTTGGATTTTATTTCCTTGCCATTCAACATGAATTTAGTATCGTTTGGCAACAACTCAAATTTCTGAGTATACTCAAGACCTATTTCAGACAATTCCGGTGTACCGGCTAAGTTAGACATATAGGCATTGATAGAGTCATTCAAATTATAGGATTCATTATAAATAAATGAATCTTTCTTGGGATGCTTTTCATCATAGGCACCAGGTAAATCAAAAGGCCAGCCGTTCTCAGCTCTGTGAGAGTGGGCTGCAAAAATCCAGTCTGTATTTACCCAACTTGATTTGATGCTAAAATAGTCAGAAGAAGAAGTGTATTGCTTATACATGGTGACATCCAAAGAAGACATATACATTTGTCCATCTACGATATTTTCCTTAGCAATCATCTTCACTGACAGAATACCATTATTCAATTCAGGAGTTCCTTTCACACTCCAAACCGGAGTATCAACAGCACGTGTTTTATAAGAATCAGAGAAGAAGTATTCAGCATCTGTTTGACTATATTGATTAGGCCAAACTTTAAATTCAGCGACACCCGGTATGGCAGCAAACAATTTGAATTCTTTGGCAGATTTGTCATAAGAATAGAGTTGATAAGCATTAACATCTGCTTTTTCACCTAAACCGGTTACAACATCTACCAGACGGAAAGGCTCTTGAGAATTTTCCGGATCGAGTATTGGGTTGTTTTTCCAGTTTTCGCTATTGTATTCTTCATCTTCTCTGGTTGCCTTTCTGTATTCCCACCCAGAGCCATCAGCCTTTTTGAACCAATTATAAATATCTAATTTAGCAACCTCAGAGCTACCAACAGTTGAATTATCCGCATAGGGCTTTCTGAAAGCAATGCTCTGTAAACCGTTGAAAGCAGAGCCTTCCATTAACAAAGTATATGACTGACCGCCAATAGTAACCTGCATGGTTCCATCCTTTTCATTGTAAATCATTGAAGGAACGTTAGCATTGTATTTGAATGAAGTCTTATACTCTCCAATGCAGATATAACCCTCTTCGTCTACCTTCACGTAGTTTCCGATAGCTGCTTCAACATCGGCCTCCGAACCTGCAGCCTTGATTTTCTCGCCTGCGTCATTCAGCACATATTCGTAGGTTGCACCTTCGTCTACGCTAATCATCCAGTAGCTCTCGGCATCTACCTTGAACTTCGGAACGATTGTAGCCCCGGTTTCACCCTTCGGGCCTTGAATACCCTGAAGTCCTTGCTCACCTTTTTCGCCTTGAGCACCATTCTTGATAGTTAAAGTTTCGCCACCGGTAAAAGTTAGTAAATAACCACCCTCAACAGGAGCATAACTTTCGATGAATTTCTTGCCATTGATTGCAGCAAGGATGTCATCAATCTGTTTTTTGTTTGCATCGATCTGCTCCTGCAAGCCATCGATGTCATCATCATAGTCCTTACAAGAAACAAATGTACTTGTGGAGCCAACCATTAAAGCTCCAAACAAGATTGCACTTAGAAACTTTTTGTTCATAATTGAAAACTTTAAATTTATAAATTTAAAAAAATAAAAAGTGAATAATCTCTCATTTTGAATCCCTTTCGCATACTTCTTTTGTTACTAAGTATTCCGTTACTTCGCAGGTAATGAAATCTTGTTAATTTCGTTAATAACCAAGGAATAAGGAGAAAATAGGTGGGGTTTGTTCAGAATAGTAAAAATCAACCCGTTGGGATATTGGAAAGATAATATATAGTCTTAATATCCAACATCATAGAAGAGCTGCAATAGAAATTATGAAGTGAAAAATTCTCTAATTTTCAATATAAGATTCTATCTTTCAGTTTATTGCTTACGTTGGGAAACTTTTTGTAAAGCCAATATCAATCCGCTCCTCAAAACTTTGTTTGAAGACTATAAAAAAGAAACAACAAGTTTGCTCTACTTCCTCAAAAGAAGTAATCTCTTTTATACTGGATATCCTTCGTTTTTTACAAAAGAAATTACCCTTTGATTGGCTTCGTCAATCTTTCTGTTGCTGAAAGGTTTCAGATAAGTTTCTGTCACTGTGATGGAAGAGTGCCCCATGGCTTCCGATATGATTCCAGGATGTATCTCGCAGTGGTAAGCCATGGTCGCCCAAGTATGGCGTGCCGCATAACTACTGAGTGCCGACTGCATTCCCAAGCATTGTCTGAGTACTGCCAAACGTTGGTTGAATGCCCTGAGTGCCGACTGGTATTCCCGGTATGCCGCTTCTGTGCCTTCCTCACTTTGTAATATGGGGAATAAATAAGGAGAGTCCTTGTCCTTGTTTGCTATCATTCTCACCATTTGCATAGCCTCCGGCGTCAGTGAGACGGTCAGTGCCCGTCCCGTCTTCCTGCGCCTATAGGACAAGGTATTTCCTTGTAAATCCCTTTTGTGCAAATAGGCCAGGTCCACAAAAGGAATCCCTCTTAGCATAAACATCAATACAAAGAAAATTTTTGTTTTCTGTCGGGTGTTGGGAGAATTACCGGCCTGCAGGCTCATCTCTGTCTCCCGTACCAAGCAGCCTATGTCGGAAGCTTCGAGCGCCTTTTTCCTATCCGCCCGTGTGCCGGTATACACATGCTCAAACAGCCTGGGTACATATCGCACCAGCTTTTTGTCCACCGCCCGGTTGTAAACCGAACGTATCGCTTTGATATAGGTGGATACCGTATTCCAACTACAATTCCTCTGCCTGAGGAAGTTTTCGAATCTCTTCAGCACGGTCGGGCTCAGCTTGCGCATGGGCATCGGTTGCCATTTGGTGAATGCCGAGAATGCATTCACGGCTGACTGGTAGATGTGTGCCGTCCCCCACCTGCCGCCTTCCCGGAGTTCCCCGATGACTGAGGAGAACATCTCTTGTAAGGTAATTTCATTTCTGCTCATTTCCAAATTATTTATAAAAAGGTTTATCCTGCAATTATAAATAAATTGAGAGCAAGTGCAAAGGCATCATTCTGAAATCTGCGAAACGGGAATGATGCCGTATCCGACAGCTTATTTGTTGGCTAACGTCTGTTTAGTGGCTGATATACGTATCCTGGAAGAACCGCTTGTTATCATTTAGGCTGCAAGTGGCATCCACTCCGGCTTGTTGCAGGCGTTCGGCAATCTCATTCAGTTTCTTTCTCGAAACCCTTCCGATATAGAACAGACGGTAGCGGTAATCGTTGTCCAGCAATTCCATGACGTGCGTGAAATTCTGTTCGCGGGCAAAGTCGAAGTTTACTTTTCTTAGGTTCTGGTACGGATAGCGGATAGTCCTGCCTACGCTGTGTATGATGAGGCCGTTATTGTCCAACGTCAGGTAGCAGAAGCGGGTCATCAGCATGCTGATGAAAAAAAGACTTAATGCAAACGAAATGATAGCCGGGATGAAGCCCCACCATACGTTGCCACTGATGGAATAATATCCCAATATAAGGAATATCAGGAATAAGACAAAGAACCAGAACATGTAGAGTGACGGACGCTGGTATGTTTCTGTGGGAACCTCTGCGACTGTCCGTTCCCTCGGTGCGTAGTTGTCGAAGGGGATTTCTTGGGAGACCAGGTAGCGGATGACCGAGGAAGGGTGACGGAAAGGAGGCAGATAGATTACTTTTTCTTTCCCTTCCTTTAGATGTAAAGTCAGTATGCCCGGACCATATTTGTCTTTCGCAGCCAAGTTGCTTTTGCGGGGAACCTGGTGGTAACGCTTCATGAAACTGAAACTCTTGATTTGGTGCAGTCCGATGTGCTGGCTTTGCAGCAGTTGTTCGGCTCTTTTCTGTTCTTTACTGGTCACTTCCATAGTTCTTATTTTTTAAGTTCGGGATAACTGATGCGGGTATGGTATATAGTCTTCAGCTTCTCCTTGAATACGTTCTTCACGGTGGCAATATCCTTGAAGGTGATGGGGCATTCCTTGAAATAGCCTTCTGCCACTTGCGAATCAATAATCTTGTCTACCAGGTTGCTGATGCTCTCTTCCGTATATTCGGGCAGACTGCGTGAAGCGGCTTCCACCGAATCGGCCATCATCAGGATAGCCTGCTCTTTGGTGAACGGGTTGGGACCGGGGTAGGTGAATGCCTCCTCGTTAGGGTCTTCACCGGGGTGCTCGTTTTTCCAGGAGATATAGAAATACTTCGTTTTCCCACGGCCATGGTGAGTGGTGATGAAATCCTTGATTACTTTGGGGAGATTGTTCTTCTCGGCCAGCTTCAGCCCGTCCGTCACATGGCTGATGACGACTTGGGCACTTTGCTCATAGCCCAGATTCTTGTGCGGATTGACTCCACCCGATTGGTTCTCGGTGAAGAACACCGGATTCTCCATCTTGCCGATGTCATGATACAGCGCTCCGGTACGTACCAGCTGGCTTTTGGCTCCGATACGGTTGGCCGCTTCCGCCGCAAGGTTGGCAACCTGCATGGAATGCTGGAAGGTGCCGGGAACTGTCTCGGACATGCGGCGTAGCAGGCTGTTGTTGATGTTGGACAATTCGACCAGGGTGACATTGGAGGTAAAGCCAAACGTCTTTTCCACCAGGAAGAGCAGGGGATAGGTGAACAGCAGCAACACTCCGTTGATGACGAAATAGGTGTACATGCTTCCGTTGATTTTTGTCAAGTCGTTTTCTGTAATCAGCTCGAAAGCAAAGTAGACGGCAGCGTAGGTCAATATGACGAGGAAGGCTGTCCGGAACAGTTGCGACCGTTGTGAAAGTTCCCTCAGACTGAAGATGGCAACCAGCCCCGCCGAGAGTTGCAGAAGAATGAATTCATGCGGATAGCGCAGGCAGATGGAGCATATCAGTATGGTGGTGACTTGTGCGATGAAGGCCGTGCGTGAGTCGAGGAACACCCGGATGATGACCGGCAGCATGGCATACGGGATGATATAGACATTGAATATGTTGTTGGCAACCATGATGGCCGTCACCACGCAATAGAACATGATGAGGGCGAAGAGCAGGGAGAGGCTGCCCTTGCGCTTGTAGTAATCTTTACGGAACAAGTCGAGGTAGAGCATGAAACACAGCATGAAGATACTGACAAACAATACCTGCCCCGCCAGCATCAACCGTTTTTGCCCGATGGACTCACTGCGTTTGATGGATTCTTTCCGTAGACTCTCAAGGATGTTGTATGTCTCCTGGCTGACAATCTCGCCGCGGTCGATGATTTTCTGTCCGCTCAGTACGATGCCGTTGGCCCATGAATAGTTGTCGAGCATCTCCTTCTTAGCGGTTTCGGTCCGCTGCTCGTCATAGGTCAGATTAGGGAACAGATATTCGTTCAGCGAGCATTGCCGTAGAATGTCCGGGCGGTAGTGGGCGGTATCGGCCGTGAGTATATAGTTATAGGCATCCTTCACCGAATATACCTTGTTGATGTCCTGCTGGTTGGCCAGTTTGTCGTTAATGACCATGATGGCGGTTGTGCTGTCCTTATGCAGTTGGTTCAGCTCTTCGGTAGAAACGATGCCGGCGCGATATACTTCAGAGAGTTTCCTTTCCAGAAAGCGGACGTAGTCGGTGGAGGGAAGCAGGCCGCGCAGGTGGGTCTGATAGTCTGCCTTCAACTTGGCGAGCACACTTTTCTCAATGCTTTTGTCCAGCTGGAAATACGGCTGGAAGGCGGCGAGGATACTGTCTTGCTCGCGTTTCACCACTTCATCGGCCTTATAGATGGGGAAGTCGAAGGTGGCCATGAGCTGTCCGTACTTCCAGGGCTTGTCAATGTCGAACTGGTAGTTGAATTTACCGTCACGTGGCAGAAAATAGACAATAATCCCCACAGTGCCGATGAATATCAGTGCTCTGTATAGCAAATCTCTGAGCGAGAACTCTTTTTTTGTATTGAAATAACTCATATCGGCTGAAATTTTTGCGAAAAGTACAAAAAAAAACATTAGTGTGGAAAAAAAGGTTTAATTTTGCCGTCTAAAATATTCATAAGTAAGGTAGATTATGACAGAAAGAAAGGTCAGAGTCCGTTTTGCCCCGAGTCCTACGGGGGCGTTGCACATCGGCGGTGTGCGTACAGCTTTATACAATTATCTCTTTGCGCGTCAGCATGGAGGAGATTTGATATTTCGTATTGAAGATACTGATTCCAACCGGTTTGTACCGGGTGCGGAAGAATATATCCTGGAGTCTTTCAAGTGGTTGGGCATCCCGTTTGACGAGGGCGTGAGTTTCGGTGGAGACCATGGCCCGTACCGTCAGTCGGAACGTCGGGAAATATACAAGAAGTATGTTCAGATTCTGCTGGAGGCCGGAAAAGCCTACATCGCTTTCGATACTCCTGAGGAGCTGGAAGCAAAGCGTGCGGAGATTGCGAATTTCCAGTACGATGCTTCTACCCGCATGCAGATGCGCAATTCACTGACCCTTCCTAAAGAAGAGGTAGACGCGCTGATTGCTGCCGGTAAGCAGTACGTGGTGCGTTTCAAGATAGAGCCGAACGAAGATGTGCATGTGAACGACCTGATTCGTGGGGAAGTAGTGATAAACTCTTCCATTCTTGATGACAAGGTTCTTTATAAATCGGCAGATGAACTTCCTACTTACCATCTGGCCAATATTGTGGACGACCATTTGATGGAAGTGTCCCATGTGATACGCGGTGAGGAATGGTTGCCTTCCGCACCGTTGCATGTATTGCTCTACCGTGCCTTTGGGTGGGAGGATACCATGCCTGCCTTTGCGCATTTGCCCTTGTTGCTGAAGCCCGAGGGTAACGGCAAATTGAGTAAGCGTGACGGCGACCGTCTGGGCTTCCCGGTTTTCCCGTTGGAGTGGCATGACCCCAAGTCGGGAGATGTCTCTTCAGGCTACCGCGAATCAGGCTATCTGCCCGAAGCGGTCATTAATTTCCTGGCTCTGCTGGGCTGGAATCCGGGCAATGACCAGGAACTGATGTCTATGGATGAATTGGTGAAATTGTTTGATTTGAGCCATTGCAGCAAGTCGGGTGCCAAATTCGACTATAAGAAAGGTATCTGGTTCAACCATGAGTACATCATGATGAAACCGGATGCGGAGATAGCTTGTCTTTTCAGACCGGTGCTGGAGTCCAACGGCATAGACGCCTCCAACTATAGCGACGAGTTCCTTACGAAAGTGGTTTCACTGGTGAAGGGACGCGTCAACTTCGTAAAGGAACTGTGGGACCAGACCCGTTTTTTCTTCGTAGCCCCCACGGAATATGCGGCAAAGGATGTGAAGAAGCGTTGGTCGGAAGATACTCCCCGCATCATGACCGAATTGATGGATGTGTTGCGCGGCATCGGGGATTTCTCCTCCAAGCCTTCCGAAGATATTGTGATTGGTTGGATTACTGAGCGTGGCTATCACATGGGAAATGTGATGAATGCCTTCCGCTTGTCAGTGGTGGGCGAGTGTAAAGGCCCGCACATGTTCGACATTACCGAGCTGATTGGCAAGGAAGAGACGTTGGCCCGTATACAGCGTGCTGTTGATGCTTTAAAGTGAATAAATCTTCTTCATCCTTAATCCATATAGTATGCTATATGACTTGGCAATAGCCATCTACGATATTCTGGTGCATCTGGCTGCTCCATTTAGCCGTAAGCCCCGAAAAATGATGAAGGGACACTGGGTGGTCTATGAACTTCTCCGGCAGCAGTTGGAGAAGGACGTGCGCTATATATGGTTCCATGCCGCTTCTTTGGGGGAGTTCGAGCAGGGACGGCCGTTGATTGAGAAAATTCGTGCCAAATATCCGGATTACGGTATTCTGCTGACTTTCTTCTCGCCGTCGGGCTATGAGGTCCGCAAGAATTATAGGGGGGCAGACGTTGTCTGTTACTTGCCTTTCGACAAGTCCCGCAATGTGAAGAAGTTCCTGGATATCGTGAATCCCTGCATGGCATTCTTCATCAAGTACGAGTTCTGGAAGAACTATCTGGACGAACTGCACAAGCGCCGTATTCCGGTGTACAGCATTTCTTCCATTTTCCGCCGCGGACAAGTATTCTTCAAGTGGTATGGCGGTACGTACAGACATGTGCTGCGCGACTTCGACCATTTGTTTGTGCAGAATGAACGCTCCAAACGCTATCTGGCGAAGATAGGTATCAGCCGTGTCACGGTGGTGGGGGATACCCGTTTTGACCGTGTGCTGCAGATTCGTGAGGAGGCCAAACATCTGCCTTTGGTGGAGCTTTTCAAGAACAACACGATGACTTTCGTGGCAGGAAGCTCCTGGCAGCCGGACGAGGATTTGTTTATTGAATACTTTAACCAGCATCCAGAGGTGAAGTTGGTTATCGCTCCGCACGTTATCGACGAAAACCATCTGGTAGAGATTATCCGTAAACTGAAACGCCCCTACGTGCGCTATACCCGTGCCGACGAGAAGAATGTCCGTAAGGCCGACTGCCTGATTATCGACTGCTTCGGGTTGCTCTCTTCCATCTACCGCTATGGCGAGATTGCCTATATCGGAGGTGGTTTCGGAGTGGGAATCCACAATACTCTTGAGGCTGCAGTTTATGGCATTCCGGTGATTTTCGGACCGAAGTATCAGAAATTCCAGGAGGCCATCCAGTTGCTGGAGGCAAAAGGCGCTTTCTCGGTGAAGGATTATGAGGAACTGAAAACTTTGCTCGACCGTATGCTGACAGATGAAGTCTTTTTGCGCGAATCAGGCATGAATGCAAGCAATTATGTGACCGGCAACGCCGGTGCAACGGATAAGATAATGAGTATGATAAACTTTTAGAAAAGTAAAGAGTGATAAAAGCGATAGGGCGGTAAAGGTGATGGAATGGCATCCCTTTATCGCCCTGCCTTTTTGGGGCGCCTTGTCTCCCTTTATTTGTACCAGTCGGAATACATCAGATAGTTGTGTGCAATCTTCTGGTTCAGCTCCTTGGCCTGCTCCGGATCTACTTTCTTGATGAACTTGGCGGGGACTCCTCCCCAGATGCTTCCCGGCTCGATGACCGTATTGCTCAATACCAGGGAACCAGCGGCGACAATAGCCCCTTCGCCCACTACTGCGTGGTCAAGGATGGTGGAACCCATCCCTACCAAAGCATAGTTCTTGATAGTGGCTCCGTGGATGGTCACGTTGTGCCCCACGGATACGTGGTCTCCTATCTCTATGGTCGATTTCTCGTACAAGGTGTGGAGCACGCTTCCATCCTGGATGTTTACTCCGTTCCCTATGCGGATTGAGTTTACGTCACCCCGCAGCACGGTGCTGAACCAGATGCTGCAATCCCGTCCCGTCTTGACGTCGCCAATGACAACCGCATTGTCCGCCAAAAAACAATTCTCCCCGATTTCGGGAGTGAATCCTCTTACTGATTTTATTAATGCCATTTTTTTAGTGATTAGTGGTTAGGTTACTGCATGCTTCCTTCAGCCATTCCCGTTCTCCTTCGTCCAGGCTTGGCGAAAGTGCCTCGTATACATGCTGGTGATAGTTGTCCAGCCATGCCGTTTCCTCTGCCGTCAGCATCTCTTTGATGATACCTTTCTTGCAGATGGGGCAGAGGGTAATGGTTTCGAACTTCAGGTAATTTCCGAACATGCCTTCACCGTCCTTCACGGTCAGCACCAGGTTTTCCGTGCGTATTCCATGGCTTCCAGCTTTATAAACGCCCGGTTCGTTGGAAGTGACCATTCCCGGCCGTAGGGTTACCGGATTCTCATTCATGCGGATGCTTTGCGGACCTTCGTGCACATTGAGGAAATGGCCTACGCCGTGCCCGGTACCATGCAGGAAGTTCATGTGGTATTGCCATATCGGCATGCGGGCCAGTACATCCAGTTGCGCTCCTCGCGTACCTTCCGGGAAGACAGCCATGGCGAGGTCGATATGTCCTTTCAGTATCAGGGTGTAGTCCGTCTTCTCTTCTTCGGTCAGTTTCCCCAGTGCGATGGTGCGGGTGATGTCGGTAGTGCCGTCCAGGTATTGCGCACCCGAGTCCAGCAGCAGGAATCCCTCGGGTTTCAGTGGCACGTCCGTTGCCGGAGTGGCTTCGTAGTGTACGATGGCTCCATGTTCCTTGTACCCGGCAATGGTGTCGAAGCTTTCTCCCATGTAGAGTGGCTGTGCGGCACGGAATTCGTGCAGTTTCTTGTCTACGCTGATTTCTGTCTCGTTGCCTGCGGGAACGGCCTCCTCCAGCCATTTCAGGAACTTCACCAGTGCCACTCCGTCGCGTTGCATGGCTGCGTGGATGCCGGCTATTTCCCGGTCATTGCGGACCGCTTTCAGCAAGGCTATCGGTGAGCGCTCGTCAAGTACCCGGCAGGAAGGGGGGAGGGCGGAATAAACGGCATAATTCGTCTTTCCCATGTCGAGCATGATGCTGCCGTCCGGTATTCTTGTCACAAAGGATTCGGTGTCCCCATAAGCATGGATGGTGACGCCGGCTTCTTCCAGATAGGCTGAAAGCTCTTCCGTTACTTTCTCGGGCTGGATGAAAAAGTGTGTTTCTTGTTCGTTGATTATCAGGTAGCTTACTACTACGGGGTTGCAATGCACATCGTTGCCGCGTATGTTGAGTGTCCATGCTATCTCGTCCAATGCCGACACCAATAATACGTCCGCTTCACTCTTTTTCATCTCCCGGCGGATAGCAGCCAGTTTGTCCGGACAGCTTTTCCCGGCGTATTTCATCTCGTGGATAAAGGCGGGTGCTTCGGGCATGGGAGGGCGGTCTGTCCATATCTCATTCATCGGGTCGGCAATGCTCTTTACGGTGATGTCGTTTTTTGCCAGATCCTCTTGCAGGGCTATGGCTTGTGTGGTGGAAAATACCTTCCCGTCTATACCTACAACTGAATTCGCTGTAAGGTTCTCCCGCAGAAAATCGAGGATGCTGGGCGTTTCGGGCAGCATTTCCTTGTATAAGTCGATGCCGCTGCCTTCCAGCTGCTGCTCGGCTTGGAGAAAATAGCGGGAATCTGTCCACAGTCCCGCCTTGTCGCTGGTGATCACCGCCGTGCCTGCCGAACCGGTGAAGCCTGATATCCATTCTCTTGATTTCCAGTACGGTGCTACGTACTCGCTTAGGTGCGGGTCGGTACTGGGGATAATGAAAGCGTCTATGCCTTCTCTTTTTAACAATGCCCGTAGAGCATCTATACGTTGATTGATTGTCTGAGCCATATTTTTATAAATGTAATTAAGTAGGCGTGTAAATGAGTTTATAATCTCTCCATTCTCTGCTTTCAAAGTTACACATTCTCTTTTAAAAATGTGCTATGCTTCACGGATTTTAGCGGATTGGCTCAATAAAAACATCTTTCCCTTTGCTCATTCGTTTGATAATTAGGAATCATGGGTAATTTTTTTGCAGAAAGTTTTGTGAATAAAGAAAGTATGTGTAATTTTGCCGCTCAATTTAATCGTGAGATTTTTAAACCATTAACATTTAATTAAAAGAAAATGATTGTAGTACCTGTAAAAGAAGGCGAAAACATTGAAAAAGCGCTGAAGAAATTCAAAAGAAAGTTTGAAAAAACTGGCACAGTTAAGGAATTGAGACGCAGACAACAATTTGATAAACCGTCTGTGACTAAAAGACTTAAGAAAGAACGTGCTGTTTACGTTCAACAACTTCAGCAAGTAGAAGATTAATAATTCGTAAATTCCTTTGAATTATTGAATTCTTTTTCATACATTCGTTGCATGATTTTAGATATGTAGCGATATGTTGTTGACAGATTCTTTTCTTGACTATCTTCTGCATGAGCGGAACTATTCCAAAGGTACGGTTGAGTACTATCGGGCAGATATTCTTGAACTGCAGAGGTTTGGAGAAGAAATGTTGGGAGACTTGACTCCATCGGATGTAGATGCGGAACTTGTTCGTGAATGGATTGCTTCCTTGATGGACAAAGGACTTGCTTCTAATACGATAAACCGAAAGCTGAGTTCTATCCGGACATACTATAAATTCCTTTTGAGGAGAGGCGAGGTCGCGGTAGATCCGTTGCGGAAAGTGACGGGGCCCAAGAAGAAAAAGCCGCTTCCGGTATTTCTGAGAGAGGGTGAGATGAATAGGTTGCTGGATGATATGGACTTTGGTGAAGGTTTTGAAGGGTGTCGCGACCATATGATTATTGAAATGTTTTATGCTACCGGCATGCGACTTTCAGAATTGATAGGGTTGGATGATAAGGATGTCGATTTTTCGGCTTCTCTCGTTAAAGTGACGGGAAAACGGAATAAACAACGTCTTATACCTTTCGATGAGGAGCTGGGACGCTCGATGCGAGAATATGTCAATGTGCGGAATGAAGCTGTCCCGGTTCGCTCGGATGCTTTTTTTGTCCGGAAGAATGGAAAAAGGCTTTACCGCAGTATCGTAGCATGCCTTGTGAAACGAAACCTTTCGAAGGTAGTGACTGTAAAAAAAAGAAGTCCCCACGTGCTGAGGCACACCTTTGCAACGGCTATGCTGAACAATGGTGCTGATTTAGGCTCGATAAAAGAACTCCTCGGACACGAGAGTCTGGCGACAACGGAAGTTTATACGCATACTACTTTTGAAGAGCTTAAAAAAGTGTATAATCAGGCTCATCCCCGAGCCTAAAGTAAAAAGGAGGTAAGTATGGAAGTAAGAATTCAATCGATTCACTTTGATGCGTCAGAGCAATTGCAGTCTTTCGTTCAAAAGAAAGTTGCTAAGTTGGAGAAATTTTACGACGATATAAAGAAAGTAGAGGTGTCATTAAAGGTAGTAAAACCAGAAACAGCCGAAAATAAAGAAGCCGGAGTGAAAGTATTGGTTCCCAATGGCGAGTTTTATGCAAACAAGGTTTGTGATACGTTTGAAGAAGCAGTGGATTTATGCCTGGAAGCTTTGGAAAAACAGCTGGTTAAGTACAAGGAAAAGCAACGGAGCAAATAATTTTCCGCTAAAATTTTGCGGGTAAAAAATAAATGCCTAAATTTGCAGCCGTTTCGCTCACACTATGAACGTTACGGTTGCATTTTTTAGCTTGCCTCTTTAGCTCAGTTGGCCAGAGCACGTGATTTGTAATCTCGGGGTCGTTGGTTCGAATCCGACAAGAGGCTCGCTCAAGGATGAGTGGAATGAGTCTTTCTTCACGAGGTGGAGATGATATGAGAACGGAAATCGTCCGGGTAAAGTTCACTCTGCGATGATTTAGTAAGGAAAAGAGTTCTTTTTGTAATGTAGGGGCAAATACCAGAGTGGCCAAATGGGGCAGACTGTAAATCTGCTGGCTTACGCCTTCGGTGGTTCGAATCCATCTTTGCCCACAACTCTTATTCTCCTTGCTGTTATAGCTCAGCGGTAGAGCACTTCCTTGGTAAGGAAGAGGTCCCGGGTTCAAGTCCCGGTAACAGCTCACAAAAATGTAAAAGCTGATTATTAATCAAATAAATAACAAGTAAAGCTATGGCTAAAGAGAAATTCGAACGTACCAAACCGCATGTAAACATTGGTACAATTGGTCACGTTGACCACGGTAAAACCACGTTGACAGCTGCTATCACTACAGTGTTGGCAAAGAAAGGTCTTTCTGAATTGCGTTCTTTCGATTCTATCGATAACGCTCCTGAAGAAAAGGAAAGAGGTATCACTATCAACACTTCTCACGTAGAGTATGAAACAGCTAACCGTCACTACGCTCACGTAGACTGCCCGGGTCACGCCGACTACGTAAAGAACATGGTAACTGGTGCTGCTCAGATGGACGGTGCTATCATCGTAGTTGCTGCTACTGATGGTCCGATGCCTCAGACTCGTGAGCATATCTTGCTGGCTCGTCAGGTAAACGTACCGAGACTGGTTGTATTCATGAACAAGTGTGACATGGTAGACGACGCTGAAATGTTGGAACTCGTTGAAATGGAAATGCGTGAACTGCTTTCAGCCTACGAATTCGACGGCGACAACACTCCGTTCATCCAGGGTTCTGCTCTTGGTGCGTTGAATGGCGTTGAAAAGTGGGAAGAGAAGGTTATGGAGCTGATGGATGCTTGCGACACTTGGATTCCTCTGCCTCCGCGTGATATTGACAAACCGTTCTTGATGCCGGTTGAAGACGTATTCTCAATCACTGGTCGTGGTACTGTAGCTACTGGTCGTATCGAAGCTGGTGTTATCCATGTAGGTGACGAAGTTGAAATCCTCGGTTTGGGTGAAGACAAGAAGTCTGTTGTAACTGGTGTTGAAATGTTCCGCAAGTTGCTGGATCAAGGTGAAGCTGGTGACAACGTAGGTCTGTTGCTCCGTGGTATCGACAAGAACGAAATCAAACGTGGTATGGTTCTTTGTAAGCCCGGTCAGATTAAACCTCACTCTAAGTTCAAAGCTTCTATCTACGTTTTGAAGAAAGAAGAAGGTGGTCGTCACACTCCGTTCCACAACAAATACCGTCCTCAGTTCTATCTGCGTACTATGGACTGTACAGGTGAAATCACTCTTCCGGAAGGAACTGAAATGGTAATGCCTGGTGATAACGTAGAAATCACTGTAGAACTGATCTACCCGGTAGCATTGAACGTAGGTTTGCGTTTCGCTATCCGTGAAGGTGGTCGTACAGTAGGTTCTGGTCAGATTACTGAAATTCTTGACTAATAACCAATATAATCTTAATCAGTTCCCGGTATACATCGGGAACTGATTATGTACAAACGGGAGTAGCTCAGTTGGTAGAGCACCGGTCTCCAAAACCGGGTGTCGGGAGTTCGAGCCTCTCCTCCCGTGCTAATATTTTTGAAATGAAGAAGATTGTAGCTTATTTTAAAGAAACTTACGACGAACTTGTTCATAAAGTGTCGTGGCCTACGTATTCTGAACTTACTAACAGTGCAGTAGTTGTTTTATATGCTTCCCTACTAATTGCAGTGGTAGTATTTGCGATGGACTTCTGTTTCCAGCATCTGATGGAATTTGTTTATCCACATTAAAAGTAAGGAGAAATGTCTGAGATTGAAAAGAAATGGTACGTTTTGCGTGCTATTAGCGGAAAAGAAGCTAAGGTAAAGGAATACCTTGAAGCTGATATTAAAAACAGCGACCTTGGTGATTACGTATCTCAGGTATTGATTCCTACCGAAAAGGTATATCAGGTTCGCAATGGTAAGAAAATTGTGAAAGAGAGAAGTTATCTCCCTGGTTACGTTTTGGTGGAGGCTGCTCTGGTGGGTGAGGTTGCTCATCATCTGAGAAATACTCCTAATGTGATAGGGTTCTTGGGTGGTTCGGAAAAACCCGTACCTCTGAGACAGTCGGAAGTGAATCGTATACTTGGTACGGTCGACGAATTGCAGGAATCAGGTGAAGACTTGAGTATCCCGTATGTAGTCGGCGAGACTGTAAAGGTGAATTACGGTCCGTTCAGTGGATTCAGTGGAATCATTGAAGAAGTGAACACCGAGAAGAAGAAACTGAAGGTCATGGTCAAGATATTCGGACGGAAGACTCCGCTCGAATTGGGCTTTATGCAAGTTGAAAAAGAATAGTGCAGGTGTTACGCTGTAGTATTCTTCATTAATGTTTATATATATAAATCAATTAGAAAATGGCTAAAGAAGTTGCTGGACTAATCAAATTACAGATTAAAGGAGGCGCGGCAAATCCATCACCCCCAGTAGGACCTGCATTGGGTTCCAAGGGTATCAATATCATGGAGTTTTGCAAGCAATTCAACGCCAGAACCCAAGACAAAGCAGGAAAGATTCTTCCTGTGATTATCACTTACTACGCAGACAAGTCTTTCGATTTTGTAATCAAGACTCCTCCCGTGGCTATCCAGTTGTTGGAAGTGACGAAGCAAAAGAGTGGTTCTGCTGAGCCTAACCGTAAGAAAGTTGCCGAGATTACTTGGGAACAGGTTCGTACGATTGCTCAGGACAAAATGGTTGACTTGAACTGTTTCACTGTAGAAGCTGCCATGAAAATGGTTGCCGGTACAGCTAGAAGTATGGGTATCGCTGTAAAAGGGGAGTTCCCGGTTAATAATTAATAAACTTCAATTAGAATGGGTAAACTGACAAAAAATCAAAAGTTGGCTGCAGAAAAAATTGAAGCAGGGAAAGCATACTCTCTCAAGGAAGCTGCTCAGTTGGTAAAGGAAATCACTTATACCAAGTTTGACGCTTCTCTGGATATCGACGTACGTTTGGGCGTTGACCCGCGTAAGGCCAACCAGATGGTGAGAGGTGTTGTATCACTTCCTCACGGTACTGGTAAGGTTGTACGCGTTTTGGTGCTTTGTACACCAGATGCTGAAGCTGCTGCAAAAGAAGCCGGAGCTGACTATGTTGGTCTTGACGAATATATTGAAAAGATCAAAGGTGGATGGACTGATATTGATGTGATTATCACTATGCCGTCCATCATGGGTAAGATTGGTGCACTCGGTCGTGTGCTCGGTCCTCGTGGATTGATGCCTAACCCCAAGAGTGGCACTGTAACTATGGATGTTGCTAAAGCTGTAAGAGAAGTAAAACAAGGCAAAATCGACTTTAAGGTTGACAAGAGCGGTATTGTTCATACTTCTATCGGTAAAGTTTCATTTAGCGCTGAGCAAATTCGCGACAATGCGAAAGAATTCATCTCTACTTTGAATAAATTGAAACCGACTGCAGCCAAGGGTACATATATTAAGAGTATTTATCTTTCTAGCACGATGAGTGCGGGCATCAAGATTGACCCGAAAACAGTAGAAGAAATCTAATAAAACGGAGTAATAATGAGAAAGGAAGATAAAAGTACGATTATTGAGCAGATTGCTGCTACAGTGAAGGAATACGGTCACTTCTATTTGGTGGATACCACTGCCATGAATGCTGCTACAACCAGCATGTTGAGAAGAGAATGTTTCAAGGCTGACATCAAATTGATGGTAGTTAAGAATACATTGCTTCACAAGGCATTGGAGAGCCTGGAAGAAGACTTTTCTCCGCTTTATGGTTCTCTGAAAGGTACAACTGCCGTAATGTTCAGCAACGTTGCTAACGCTCCGGCCAAGTTGATTAAAGATAAGGCTAAGAACGGTATTCCCGGACTGAAGGCTGCATATGCAGAAGAAAGCTTCTATGTTGGTGCTGACCAGTTGGATGCTCTCGTAAGTATCAAGAGTAAGAATGAAGTTATTGCCGATATCGTTGCATTGCTGCAGTCACCGGCCAAGAATGTTATTTCTGCTCTGCAATCAGGTGGTAACACCCTCCACGGAGTTCTCAAGACTCTTGGTGAACGTCCCGAAGCGTAAATTTCGGAAAAAGAATTATATCAATTTATTTAGTATTTAAACAATTAAAAATCATACAAAAATGGCAGATTTGAAAGCTTTTGCAGAACAATTAGTTAACTTGACAGTAAAAGAAGTTAATGAACTTGCAACAATCCTGAAAGAAGAATATGGTATTGAACCTGCTGCTGCAGCTGTAGCTGTTGCTGCTGGTCCTGCAGCCGGTGGTGCTGCTGCCGCAGAAGAAAAGACTTCTTTCGACGTAGTATTGAAGAGCGCTGGCTCAGCTAAACTTCAGGTAGTTAAAGCCGTTAAGGAAGCTTGCGGTCTTGGCTTGAAGGAAGCTAAGGACATGGTAGACGGTGCTCCTAGCGTAGTAAAAGAAGGTTTGGCTAAGGACGAAGCAGAATCATTGAAGAAAACATTGGAAGAAGCTGGAGCTGAAGTTGAACTTAAATAACATTAGCCTGTAAATCAGGTAATTCGGTTAGGAACCCTTCGTGAAAAGGGTTCTTAACCTTTTTGTGTATATATTTAAAATTAAGTTCTACAAATCCATTAACAGATGTCTTCAAATACTGTAAATCAAAGAGTTAATTTTGCTTCGACTAAGAATCCGCTTGAATATCCGGATTTTCTGGAAGTACAATTGAAGTCATTCAAAGACTTTCTACAACTGGACACCCCACCCGAGAAACGTAAGAACGAGGGACTGTATAAAGTATTTGCTGAAAACTTCCCCATTGCCGATACAAGAAATAATTTTGTTCTTGAGTTTTTGGACTACTATATTGATCCGCCGCGCTATACCATTGATGAATGTATAGAGCGAGGGCTTACATATAGCGTGCCTTTGAAGGCAAAATTGAAATTATATTGTACCGACCCCGACCACGAAGATTTTGACACGGTCATTCAGGACGTGTTCCTCGGTCCTATTCCTTACATGACGGATAAGGCAACATTCGTCATCAACGGTGCGGAACGTGTGGTTGTATCCCAGCTTCACCGTTCACCGGGCGTATTCTTCGGACAGAGCGTACATGCCAACGGTACCAAGTTGTACTCAGCCCGTATCATCCCGTTCAAGGGTTCGTGGATTGAGTTTGCCACCGACATCAACAACGTCATGTATGCGTACATTGACCGTAAGAAGAAATTGCCGGTTACCACTTTGCTGAGAGCCATCGGATTTGAGAATGACAAGGACATTCTCGAGATTTTTAATTTGGCGGAAGACGTGAAGGTGAACAAGACGAACCTCAAGAAGATGGTGGGACGTAAGTTGGCCGCACGTGTGTTGAAAACATGGATTGAGGATTTTGTAGACGAAGATACCGGTGAAGTTGTTTCCATCGAGCGTAACGAAGTCGTTATTGACCGTGAAACTGTAATCGAGCCGGAACATGTTGACATTATATTAGAGTCGGGCGTTCAGAATATCCTCGTACACAAGGAAGAACCGAACCAGTCTGACTATTCTATCATATATAATACTCTGCAGAAGGATCCGAGTAACTCGGAAAAAGAAGCTGTACTCTACATCTACCGCCAGTTGCGTAATGCAGACCCTGCCGATGATGCCAGTGCACGCGAGGTTATCAATAACCTGTTCTTCTCAGAGAAGAGATATGACCTGGGTGATGTAGGCCGTTATCGTATCAACAGAAAGTTGAACTTGACGACCGATATGGACGTGCGTGTCCTTACCAAGGAAGATATTATCGAAATTATCAAATATCTCATCGAGTTGATTAACTCGAAAGCGGATGTGGACGATATCGACCACTTGAGCAACCGTCGTGTGCGTACAGTGGGCGAACAGTTGTCCAATCAGTTTGCCATCGGTCTGGCACGTATGTCGCGTACTATCCGCGAGCGTATGAACGTCCGTGACAATGAAGTCTTTACTCCGATTGACCTGATTAACGCCAAGACAATCTCTTCCGTTATCAATTCATTCTTTGGAACGAATGCTTTGTCACAGTTCATGGACCAGACCAACCCGCTGGCCGAGATTACTCACAAGCGCCGTATGTCTGCCCTGGGTCCCGGCGGTCTGTCACGCGAGCGTGCAGGCTTCGAGGTTCGTGACGTACACTATACTCACTACGGACGTCTTT
Organism: Bacteroides sp. AM07-18; assembly: GCF_003602695.1. Taxonomy (NCBI): domain Bacteria; kingdom Pseudomonadati; phylum Bacteroidota; class Bacteroidia; order Bacteroidales; family Bacteroidaceae; genus Bacteroides; species Bacteroides sp. AM07-18. The sequence continues at coordinate 60,878 of NZ_QTLM01000016.1, read as the reverse complement.
GTCCTATCGAGACTCCTGAAGGTCCGAACATCGGTTTGATTTCTTCACTCTGTGTGTTCGCGAAAATCAACGAGCTTGGCTTCATTGAAACTCCGTACCGCAAGGTGGCAGAGGGTAAGGTTGATCTTTCTGACGAAGGTTTGGTTTACCTCACCGCAGAAGAAGAGGAAGCCAAGATTATTGCTCAGGGTAATGCTCCTTTGAACGATGACGGTACTTTTGTACGTGATAAAGTAAAATCCCGTCAGGATGCCGACTATCCGGTGGTTCCTCCTTCCGAGGTGGAATTGATGGACGTATCTCCCCAGCAGATTGCTTCTATTGCGGCTTCTTTGATTCCGTTCTTGGAGCATGATGACGCCAACCGTGCATTGATGGGATCAAACATGATGCGCCAGGCTGTTCCTTTATTGAAGAGCGAAGCTCCGATTGTAGGTACCGGTATCGAACGCCAGCTGGCACGCGATTCTCGTACGCAGATTACTGCCGAGGGTGACGGTGTGGTTGAATTCGTGGATGCAACGACTATCCGTATTCTGTACGACCGTACAGAGGAGGAAGAGTTCGTAAGCTTCGAGCCTGCATTGAAAGAATATAATATCCCGAAGTGGCGCCGTACCAACCAGAATATGACGATTGACCTCCGTCCGATTTGCGAGAAGGGTCAGCGCGTGACTGCAGGTCAAATCCTGACGGAAGGTTATTCAACCGAAGACGGAGAACTTGCACTGGGTAAGAACCTGCTGGTTGCTTACATGCCGTGGAAGGGCTATAACTATGAGGATGCTATCGTACTGAATGAACGTGTGGTTCGTGAGGACCTTTTGACCTCTGTACACGTAGAAGAATATTCTTTGGAAGTTCGCGAAACGAAGCGTGGTATGGAAGAGTTGACCTCTGACATTCCTAACGTAAGTGAGGAAGCGACTAAAGACCTTGACGAAAACGGTATTGTTCGTGTGGGTGCCCGCATCGAACCGGGTGATATCCTTATCGGTAAGATTACTCCGAAGGGTGAATCGGATCCTTCTCCGGAAGAGAAACTGCTCCGTGCCATCTTCGGTGACAAGGCCGGTGATGTGAAGGATGCTTCTTTGAAAGCCTCTCCTTCTTTGAAGGGTGTTGTTATCGGTAAGCGTCTGTTCTCCCGTGTTGTCAAGACCCGCAGCTCCAAGCTGGCCGACAAGGCTCTGTTACCGAAGATTGACGATGAGTTCGACGCTAAGATTGGTGACCTCAAGAAAGTGTTGATAAACAAGCTGTTGAAGCTTACAGAAAATTATACATCGGAAGGTGTGAAGGATTACATGGGTGCCGACATTATTTCCAAAGGCGCCAGATTCTCTGCTTCCGACTTCAGCGATTTGGACTTCACCGCTGTTCAGTTGAGCAACTGGACGAAGGATGAACATACCAACGGACTGATTCGTGCATTGGTGATGAACTTCATCAAGAAGTACAAGGAACTCGATGCCGAGCTGAAACGCAAGAAGTTCGCCATCACTATCGGTGACGAGTTGCCCGCAGGTATCATTCAGATGGCCAAGGTATACATTGCCAAGAAACGTAAGATTGGTGTCGGTGACAAGATGGCCGGTCGTCACGGTAACAAGGGTATTGTTTCCCGTGTGGTACGCCAGGAAGACATGCCGTTCCTTGCTGACGGTACTCCGGTAGACATCGTGCTGAATCCGTTGGGTGTGCCTTCACGTATGAACATCGGTCAGATATTCGAGGCCGTTCTCGGGCGTGCCGGAAAAAACCTGGGCGTGAAGTTTGCCACTCCTATCTTTGACGGTGCATCTTTGGACGATTTGAACGAATGGACCGATAAGGCCGGCTTGCCTCGCTACGGCAAGACAACGCTGTATGATGGTGGTACCGGTGAAGCATTCGAGCAGCAGGCTACGGTAGGTGTGACTTACATGCTGAAGCTCGGTCACATGGTTGAAGACAAGATGCACGCACGTTCCATCGGTCCGTACTCACTCATTACGCAACAGCCGTTGGGTGGTAAGGCACAGTTCGGTGGTCAGCGTTTTGGAGAAATGGAAGTTTGGGCACTCGAAGCGTTCGGTGCCGCACACATTCTGCAGGAAATCCTGACTATCAAGTCTGATGACGTTGTAGGACGTTCCAAGGCTTATGAAGCAATCGTGAAGGGTGAACCGATGCCTGCTCCGGGTATCCCCGAGTCACTGAACGTATTGCTGCACGAGTTGAGAGGTTTGGGCTTGAGCATCAACTTAGAATAATGGATAATTGATAATTGAGAGTGGATAATGCAAGTTACCATTCTCAATTATCGGTTTTCAGTTTTTCAATTTCAATTTTCCATTGTCAATTATCAATTAAATAAATTTATGGCTTTTAGAAAAGATAACAAGATAAAGAGTAATTTCTCGAAAATCTCTATCGGTTTGGCTTCTCCTGAGGAAATCCTTGAGAATTCGAGTGGTGAAGTTTTAAAGCCTGAAACCATCAACTATCGTACGTATAAGCCCGAACGCGACGGATTGTTCTGCGAGCGCATCTTTGGTCCTATCAAGGATTACGAGTGCCATTGCGGTAAGTACAAGCGTATCCGTTACAAAGGCATCGTCTGCGACCGTTGTGGTGTGGAAGTGACTGAAAAGAAAGTGCGCCGTGAGCGTATGGGACACATCCAGCTCGTTGTGCCCGTGGCTCACATCTGGTACTTCCGTTCACTTCCCAACAAAATCGGTTACTTGTTGGGCTTGCCCACCAAGAAGCTGGATGCCATTATCTATTACGAGCGTTATGTTGTCATTCAGCCGGGTGTACTGTCCGATGAAGTGGCACAGTATGACTTGCTTGAAGAAGGAGAATACCTGGACTTGCTGGAAAAGTTGCCGAAAGACAACCAGTTCCTCGAAGATTCAGATCCCAATAAGTTCATTGCCAAGATGGGCGCGGAAGCTATCTACGATTTGCTGTCACGCCTCGACCTTGACTCTTTGTCTTACGAACTGCGTAACCGTGCCGGAAGCGATGCTTCACAGCAACGCAAGACCGAAGCTCTGAAACGTCTTCAGGTAGTTGAGTCGTTCCGTGCATCACGCGGACGCAACAAGCCCGAGTGGATGATTGTACGCATTGTACCGGTTATTCCACCCGAACTTCGTCCGTTGGTCCCATTGGATGGCGGCCGTTTCGCAACTTCTGACTTGAATGACCTTTACCGTCGTGTCATCATCCGTAACAACCGTCTGAAGAGATTGATTGAAATCAAAGCTCCTGAAGTGATTTTGCGTAATGAAAAACGTATGTTGCAGGAAGCTGTCGACTCTCTGTTTGATAACTCCCGTAAATCGAGTGCAGTGAAGACCGACGCTAACCGTCCGTTGAAGTCACTTTCCGACAGTTTGAAGGGTAAGCAAGGACGTTTCCGTCAGAACTTGTTGGGTAAGCGTGTCGACTATTCCGCACGTTCTGTAATCGTTGTAGGTCCGGAGCTGAAGATGGGCGAATGCGGTATCCCTAAACTGATGGCAGCCGAGCTTTACAAGCCGTTCATCATTCGTAAGCTCATTGAGCGTGGTATCGTGAAGACGGTAAAGAGCGCCAAGAAGATTGTAGACCGCAAGGAACCCGTTATCTGGGACATTTTGGAACACGTGATGAAGGGGCATCCGGTGCTGTTGAACCGTGCCCCGACACTTCACCGTCTGGGTATCCAGGCATTCCAGCCTAAAATGATTGAAGGTAAGGCAATCCAGCTGCACCCGTTGGCATGTACGGCGTTCAATGCCGACTTCGACGGTGACCAGATGGCCGTGCACTTGCCGTTGAGCAACGAAGCGATTCTGGAAGCACAGATGCTAATGCTCCAGTCACACAATATATTGAACCCTGCCAACGGTGCTCCTATCACTGTGCCTGCTCAGGATATGGTACTTGGTCTGTACTATATTACGAAGCTGCGCAAGGGTGCCAAGGGTGAAGGCCTGACATTCTACGGTCCTGAGGAAGCGCTGATTGCCTACAATGAAGGTAAGTGCGACATCCATGCTCCGGTAAGCGTAATAGTGAAAGACGTTGACGAGAATGGTAACATTGTGGACAAGATGATGCACGATACCTCCGTGGGCCGTGTCATTGTCAACGAAATTGTTCCGGCAGAAGCAGGATATATCAATACGATTATCTCCAAGAAGTCACTCCGAGACATCATCAGTCACGTAATCAAGGTGTGCGGTGTTGCCAAGGCAGCCGACTTCCTCGACGGAATCAAGAACCTCGGTTATTACATGGCCTTCAAGGGTGGTTTGTCGTTCAACTTGGGCGATATCATTATCCCGGAAGAGAAGGAAGCATTAGTACAGAAAGGTTATGATGAAGTAGAGCAGGTAATCAATAACTATAACATGGGTTTCATCACGAACAACGAGCGTTACAACCAGGTAATCGATATCTGGACGCACGTGAACTCTGAGTTGTCCAACATCCTGATGAAAACCATTTCAAGCGACGACCAGGGTTTCAACTCTGTATACATGATGCTGGATTCCGGTGCCCGTGGTTCTAAGGAACAGATTCGTCAGCTCTCCGGTATGCGTGGTTTGATGGCGAAGCCCCAGAAAGCAGGTGCCGAAGGCGGTCAGATTATCGAAAACCCGATTCTTTCTAACTTTAAGGAAGGTCTGTCCGTGTTGGAGTACTTTATCTCTACCCACGGTGCCCGTAAGGGTCTTGCTGATACCGCTTTGAAGACGGCCGATGCCGGATACCTGACCCGTCGTCTGGTTGACGTATCGCATGATGTGATTATTAATGAAGAAGACTGCGGCACGCTCCGCGGATTGGTTTGTACGGCACTGAAGAACAATGATGAAACCATTGCCACTCTGTATGAACGTATCCTGGGTCGTGTATCCGTACATGATATTGTTCATCCTACAACCGGCGAACTGATTGTGGCCGGCGGTGAGGAAATTACCGAGGACATTGCACAACGCATTGAAGACTCTCCAATCGAGAGCGTTGAAATCCGTTCTGTATTGACCTGCGAATCCAAGAAAGGTGTTTGTGCCAAGTGTTACGGACGTAACCTGGCTTCCAGCCGTATGGTTCAGAAGGGCGAGGCAGTCGGCGTAATCGCTGCACAGTCTATCGGTGAGCCGGGTACACAGTTGACACTGCGTACATTCCATGCCGGTGGTACGGCAGCCAATATTGCTGCCAACGCAAGCATCGTGGCCAAGAATCCTGCCCGTCTGGAATTCGAAGAACTCCGTACGGTAGACGTTATCGACGAAGCAGGCGAACCGGCAAAGGTAGTGGTAGGCCGTTTGGCCGAAGTGCGTTTCGTGGATGTCAACACGGGTATTGTGCTTTCCACTCATAATGTACCCTACGGTTCTACGCTCTATGCAGCCGATGGTGAAATGGTAGAGAAAGGCAAGATGATTGCCCGTTGGGACCCGTTCAACGCGGTTATCATTACCGAAGCTACCGGTAAGATTGAATTTGAAGGTGTTATTGAAAACGTGACTTATAAGGTAGAGTCTGATGAATCTACCGGTTTGCGCGAAATCATCATCATTGAGTCTAAGGATAAGACGAAGGTGCCTACCGCACACATCATGACAGAAGACGGCGAACTGATCCGTACATACAACTTGCCAGTAGGTGGCCACGTAGTGGTTGAAGACGGTCAGAAGGTAAAGGCCGGTGAAGTTATCGTGAAGATTCCGCGTGCCGTAGGTAAAGCGGGTGATATCACGGGTGGTCTTCCCCGTGTCACTGAGTTGTTCGAGGCACGTAACCCGTCTAATCCCGCTGTGGTTTCAGAAATCGACGGTGAGGTTACCATGGGTAAGGTGAAACGCGGTAATCGCGAAATCATCGTTACTTCCAAGACCGGTGAAGTGAAGAAGTACCTCGTACCGTTGTCCAAGCAGATTCTGGTTCAGGAGAACGACTATGTACGCGCCGGTACTCCGTTGTCTGACGGTGCTATCACACCTGCGGACATCCTGGCTATCAAAGGTCCTACGGCCGTGCAGGAATATATTGTGAACGAGGTTCAGGACGTTTACCGTCTGCAGGGTGTGAAGATTAATGATAAGCACTTTGAAATCATCGTTCGTCAGATGATGCGCAAGGTGGAAATCGACGAGCCAGGTGATACCCGCTTCCTGGAACAGCAAGTTGTTGACAAGATGGAATTCATGGAAGAGAATGACCGTATCTGGGGAAAGAAGGTGGTAGTGGATGCTGGAGATTCCCAGAGTCTGCAGGCTGGCCAGATTGTGACGGCCCGCAAGCTGCGTGACGAGAACTCCATGTTGAAACGCCGCGACTTGAAACCCGTGGAAGTGCGCGACGCTGTACCTGCGACTTCTACTCAGATTCTTCAAGGTATCACCCGTGCTGCATTGCAGACTTCAAGCTTCATGTCGGCTGCTTCCTTCCAGGAAACGACGAAGGTACTGAACGAGGCTGCCATCAACGGAAAGGTGGACCGTCTGGAAGGTATGAAGGAGAACGTAATTTGCGGTCACCTGATTCCTGCCGGTACCGGACAACGCGAGTTCGAGAAGATTATCGTTGGCTCCAAAGAAGAGTACGACCGTATGCTTGCCAACAAGAAGACGGTACTTGATTATGCTGTAGACGAGAAAGTAGAGGGATAGCCTTACAACGTCAATATAATTCTATAAAATAGAGAGGGAATATCCTATAAGAAGGAGTATTCCCTCTCTGTTTTATCTTTGCCTCTTCCTTCTGTACTGCAATGCTTCTGTATGTTTGTTACAGTGCTACTGCAAAACGGTTGCAGTGGCTTGCTCCTTTTTCAGAACGGATTATTATGTGTCTTTTTGAACTTAAATGTATATCATCCGAAAAAAAAGAGTACTTTTGGTCTATCTTTTAAGAACATTTTAAAAACAATTGTGCAACATGGAAAATCAAGAAAACAACAACGGTCAACTCCAGATAGAATTGAAGGAAGAAGTGGCGCAAGGTACATATGCCAATTTGGCTATTATAACTCATTCCAGTTCGGAATTTATTCTCGACTTTATCCGCGTGATGCCTGGAATGCCAAAGGCTGGCGTGCAATCGCGCATAGTTTTGGCACCCGAACATGCCAAGCGTTTGCTGCGTGCACTCGAAGAGAATATTGGGAAATATGAACGCGCTTTCGGACTGATTCGCATGCCGGACGAACAAACATTTCCGCCTCTTCCCAACATCAAGGGTGAAGCGTAAAATCAAAAAAAAACTTGTAGTGCATTGATTATTCAAAACTTATTAGTATCTTTGCAGCCCAAAAGTGTATAGTTTTGAATTAATATAAACAATAATATATAACTAAAAACAATTAAAATGCCTACAATTCAGCAATTAGTAAGAAAAGGACGCGAAGTGCTGGTGGAGAAATCAAAGTCTCCAGCCTTGGACTCTTGTCCTCAAAGACGTGGCGTTTGCGTGAGAGTGTATACAACCACTCCGAAGAAGCCGAATTCAGCTATGCGTAAAGTAGCTCGTGTACGTTTGACCAATGGTAAAGAGGTGAACTCTTATATTCCGGGAGAAGGTCACAACTTGCAGGAACACTCTATCGTGTTGGTACGTGGTGGTCGTGTAAAAGACCTTCCGGGTGTGCGTTATCACATCGTACGTGGTACTTTGGATACTGCAGGTGTTGCAGGTCGTACACAAAGACGTTCCAAATACGGCGCAAAACGTCCGAAACCGGGTCAAGCAGCTCCTGCTAAGAAGAAATAATCTGGTGGCCTGATTCCCAAAATAGGAAAATTTAAAGTAATAACTTACGTTTTAGTTTGTTGGAAATGCTAAAGGTTGAGTAAATTCTCCGGAGGGAGAGTTGAAGAAGACAGAAGTAAACAACCAAGAACGAAAAACATTATTCTTTCAGACAAATGAGAAAAGCAAAACCAAAAAAACGCGTTATCCTTCCGGATCCCGTGTTCAATGATGTAAAAGTTTCCAAGTTCGTGAATCACTTGATGTACGATGGAAAGAAGAACACTTCTTATGAAATCTTCTATGCTGCGTTGGAAACAGTGAAGAACAAAATGCAGAACGAAGAGAAATCCGCTCTTGAAATCTGGAAAAAAGCTCTGGATAATGTGACTCCTCAAGTGGAAGTTAAGTCTCGCCGTGTGGGTGGTGCTACTTTCCAGGTTCCTACAGAAATCCGTGCTGACCGTAAGGAATCAATTTCCATGAAGAACTTGATTATCTTTGCACGTAAGCGTGGCGGTAAATCAATGGCTGATAAGCTGGCTGCCGAAATCATGGATGCTTTCAATGAACAGGGCGGTGCTTACAAACGTAAAGAAGATATGCATAGAATGGCAGAAGCTAACCGTGCATTTGCTCATTTCAGATTCTAATACTATAAGAGACTAACCAATTAGAAGATTAAAAAAACTTAAAGTAAGGGAATTAGAAAATGGCAAAGCATGATTTACATTTGACACGTAATATCGGTATCATGGCCCACATCGATGCCGGAAAGACAACGACTTCTGAACGTATTTTGTTTTACACGGGTTTGACCCACAAAATCGGTGAGGTACACGATGGTGCCGCTACAATGGACTGGATGGAGCAAGAACAAGAACGTGGTATCACTATCACTTCTGCTGCTACTACCACTCGTTGGAAATATGCCGGTGATACTTATAAAATTAACTTGATTGACACTCCGGGGCACGTTGACTTTACCGCTGAGGTAGAACGCTCTTTGCGTATTCTTGATGGTGCCGTTGCTGCTTATTGTGCAGTAGGTGGTGTTGAACCGCAATCTGAGACAGTTTGGCGCCAGGCTGATAAATATAACGTACCGCGTATCGCTTACGTTAATAAGATGGACCGTTCGGGTGCTGACTTCTTTGAGGTAGTCCGCCAGATGAAGGACGTTTTGGGTGCTAATCCGTGTCCTATCGTCATTCCTATCGGTGCTGAGGAATCTTTCAAAGGTCTGGTAGACCTTATCAAAATGAAAGCTATCTATTGGCATGATGAAACAATGGGTGCTGACTATACAGTAGAAGAAATTCCTGCAAATCTGGTAGACGAAGCTAATGAATGGAGAGATAAGATGCTCGAAAAAGTGGCTGAGTTTGACGATGCTTTGATGGAGAAATATTTCGATGATCCTTCTACCATTACAGAAGAAGAGGTTTTGAGAGCTCTCCGTAACGCAACAGTGCAAATGGCTGTCGTTCCGATGCTTTGCGGTTCTTCATTCAAGAACAAAGGTGTACAGACATTGCTCGATTACGTGTGTGCATTCTTGCCTTCTCCGCTGGATACAGAGAACGTTATCGGTACAAACCCCGAAACTGGTGCTGAAGAAGACCGTAAACCGAGCGAAGACGAAAAGACTTCTGCTTTGGCATTTAAGATTGCAACAGACCCGTATGTAGGTCGTTTGACTTTCTTCCGCGTTTATTCCGGTAAGATTGAGGCTGGTTCTTATATCTATAACTCTCGTTCTGGTAAGAAAGAACGCGTATCCCGTCTGTTCCAGATGCACTCAAACAAGCAGAATCCGGTAGAAGTTATCGGTGCTGGTGATATTGGTGCTGGCGTAGGTTTCAAGGATATACATACTGGTGATACATTGTGTGACGAAACTGCACCGATTGTATTGGAGTCTATGGACTTCCCGGAACCGGTAATTGGTATCGCAGTTGAGCCTAAGACTCAGAAGGATATGGATAAACTGTCAAATGGCTTGGCTAAGCTGGCTGAAGAAGATCCGACGTTTACAGTTAAGACTGACGAACAGACTGGTCAGACAGTTATCTCTGGTATGGGTGAGCTTCACTTGGATATTATCATCGACCGTCTGAAACGTGAGTTCAAGGTTGAATGTAACCAAGGTAAGCCTCAAGTTAACTATAAGGAAGCTATCACTAAGACAGTCAACTTGCGTGAAGTTTACAAGAAGCAGTCCGGTGGTCGTGGTAAGTTTGCTGATATTATCGTGAACATCGGCCCGGTTGATGAAGACTTCAAGGAAGGCGGATTGCAATTCGTCGACGAAGTGAAGGGTGGTAACATTCCTAAGGAATTTATCCCGTCTGTACAGAAAGGCTTCACTACTGCCATGAAGAATGGTGTATTGGCAGGTTATCCGTTGGATTCATTGAAAGTAACCTTGATTGACGGCTCTTTCCACCCGGTTGACTCAGACCAGTTGTCTTTCGAAATCTGTGCTATCCAGGCATATAAGAATGCTTGTGCCAAGGCAGGTCCGGTATTGATGGAGCCTATCATGAAACTGGAAGTTGTTACTCCGGAAGAAAACATGGGTGACGTTATCGGTGACTTGAACAAGCGTCGTGGCCAGGTGGAAGGTATGGAATCCAGCCGTTCCGGTGCACGTATCGTGAAGGCAATGGTTCCGCTGGCAGAAATGTTCGGTTACGTAACAGCATTGCGTACCATCACTTCTGGTCGTGCAACCTCTTCAATGGTATACTCTCACCACGCCCAGGTTTCCAACTCTATTGCCAAGGCAGTATTGGAGGAAGTAAAAGGTCGTGCTGACTTAATCTAAAAAAACTTGAAGTCCCGTAGGCTAGCGAATGACTCTTAGCCTGCGGAACTTCATCTTATATAACTATTTAATAACTAAAGACAGTAATGAGTCAAAAAATTAGAATCAAACTGAAATCTTACGACCACAACTTGGTTGACAAGTCAGCTGAGAAGATTGTAAGAACGGTGAAGACAACGGGCGCCATCGTTAGCGGTCCGATTCCTCTTCCTACGCACAAGCGTATCTTTACCGTGAACCGTTCGACTTTCGTTAACAAGAAGTCGCGTGAACAATTCGAACTCTCTTCTTACAAGAGACTGATTGACATCTATAGCTCAACAGCTAAGACAGTAGATGCTCTGATGAAGTTGGAGTTACCGAGTGGTGTGGAAGTAGAAATCAAAGTGTAAGTATTAAAAATTAAGTGAAATGCCAGGATTATTAGGAAAAAAAATCGGAATGACATCCGTTTTCAGTGCCGAGGGTAAGAATGTACCATGCACTGTTATCGAAGCAGGTCCTTGTGTTGTTACTCAAGTGAAAACTGTAGAAAAGGACGGTTATGAAGCTGTTCAGCTGGGCTTCCAGGACAAGAAGGAGAAGCACACTACAAAGCCTTTGATGGGCCACTTTAAGAAAGCTGGAGTAACTCCCAAGAAACACTTGGCTGAGTTCAAAGAATTTGAAACAGAGTTGAATCTGGGTGACACTGTTACCGTAGAACTGTTCAATGACGCAACTTTTGTTGACGTTGTAGGTACTTCTAAGGGTAAAGGTTTCCAGGGTGTAGTAAAACGCCATGGTTTTGGTGGTGTAGGCCAGACTACTCACGGTCAGCACAACCGCGCTCGTAAGCCGGGTTCTATCGGTGCTTGTTCTTACCCTGCAAAAGTATTCAAAGGAATGCGCATGGGCGGACAGCTTGGTGGCGACAGAGTAACTGTTCAAAACCTGCAGGTATTAAAGGTAATCGCGGAGCACAATCTTCTTTTGATTAAGGGATCTGTTCCTGGTTGCAAAGGTTCAATCGTAATAATTGAGAAATAATGGAAGTTAACGTATATAACATTAAAGGTGAAGACACTGGGAGAAAGATTACGTTAAACGAGTCTATCTTCGGAATTGAGCCCAACGACCACGCTATCTACTTGGATGTTAAACAGTTTATGGCTAACCAGCGTCAGGGTACACACAAGTCAAAGGAAAGAAGCGAAATCAGTGGTTCTACTCGTAAAATCGGTCGCCAGAAAGGTGGTGGTGGTGCACGTCGTGGTGACATGAACTCACCGGTACTTGTTGGTGGTGGACGCGTATTCGGTCCGAAACCGAGAGATTACTACTTCAAATTAAACAAAAAAGTAAAGGCTCTGGCTCGTAAGTCAGCTTTGTCATACAAGGCTCAGAACAACGCAGTTGTAGTAGTAGAAGACTTCTCTTTTGAAGCTCCGAAGACTAAAGATTTTGTTGCAATGACAAAAAATCTTAAAGTTTCTGACAAAAAGCTGCTTGTGATTTTACCAGAAGCAAATAAAAACGTATATTTGTCGGCTCGTAATGTGAAGGGTGCTAATGTGCAGACTATCTCAGGGTTAAATACTTACAGAGTATTGGACGCTGGGGTCGTTGTGTTTGCTGAAAGTGCACTTTCTGCTATCGACAATATCTTAATGTAAAAAGGAGGCTTAAATAATGGGAATTATTATTAAACCGTTAGTGACAGAGAAGATGACTGCAATTACTGATAAGACGAATAATCGTTTCGGCTTTATCGTGCGTCCTGAAGCTAATAAACTGGAAATTAAGAAGGAAGTTGAAGCCCTTTACAACGTTACAGTAGTTGATGTGAATACAATGAAGTATGCCGGCAAAAACAAGAGCCGCTATACTCGTGCCGGTATCATCAACGGACGTACGAATGCGTTCAAGAAGGCTATCGTTACGTTGAAAGAAGGAGATACTATTGATTTTTATAGCAATATTTAATAAAAATGGCAGTACGTAAATTTAAGCCCACAACACCGGGGCAAAGACATAAAATTATTGGTACTTACGAAGAGATTACTGCACGGGTACCAGAAAAGTCTCTTGTATTTGGTAAGAAATCTTCAGGTGGTCGTAACAACGAAGGTAAGATGACTATGCGCTACATCGGTGGCGGTAGTAAGAAGATTATTCGTATCGTAGATTTCAAGAGAAATAAAGACGGTGTGCCTGCAGTGGTTAAAACAATTGAATACGATCCGAATCGTTCGGCTCGTATCGCTTTGTTGTTTTATGCAGATGGAGAAAAAAGATATATTATTGCTCCCAATGGATTGCAAGTTGGTACGACTTTGATGTCAGGTGAGACTGCCGCTCCGGAAATCGGAAACGCACTTCCGCTTCAGAATATTCCGGTCGGTACTGTAATTCACAACATCGAATTACGTCCGGGACAAGGCGCTGCCTTGGTTCGCTCGGCTGGTAACTTCGCTCAGTTGACTTCTAGAGAAGGTAAGTACTGCGTTATCAAGTTGCCTTCAGGTGAGGTTCGTCAGATCCTCAGTACTTGTAAGGCTACTATTGGTAGTGTAGGTAACTCAGATCATGGATTGGAAAGTTCAGGTAAAGCTGGACGTTCTCGTTGGTTAGGACGTCGTCCGCGTAACCGTGGTGTTGTTATGAACCCGGTTGATCACCCGATGGGTGGTGGTGAAGGACGTGCTTCAGGAGGACACCCGAGATCTCGTAAGGGATTGTACGCTAAGGGTCTTAAGACAAGAGCTCCGAAGAAACAATCGTCTAAGTATATTATTGAGAGAAGAAAGAAGTAATCTGATTAATTGAGTAAATTATGAGTCGTTCATTAAAAAAAGGTCCGTATATTAACGTTAAGCTTGAGAAGAAAGTGCTTGCCATGAATGAATCGGGCAAGAAAGTGGTAGTTAAGACCTGGGCCAGAGCTTCAATGATTTCGCCTGATTTCGTAGGCCATACTGTTGCAGTTCACAACGGAAATAAATTTATTCCTGTTTATGTTACCGAAAATATGGTAGGACACAAGTTGGGCGAATTTGCTCCAACTCGTACTTTCAGAGGACACGCTGGTAACAAGAAAAAATAAAACAGGATTTATCTGAAATAATAAAGTAATAATATAATGGGAGCAAGAAAAAAAATATCGGCTGAAAAAAGAAAAGAAGCCCTTAAGACCATGTATTTTGCGAAATTGCAAAATGTTCCTACTTCCCCCCGTAAAATGCGTCTCGTGGCTGACATGATTCGCGGGATGGAGGTGAACAGAGCACTCGGCGTTTTGAAGTTCTCTTCAAAAGAGGCTGCCGCAAGAGTGGAAAAGTTGCTGCGCTCTGCAATTGCTAACTGGGAGCAGAAAAACGAACGTAAAGCTGAAAGTGGCGAGCTGTTCGTAACCAAGATTTTTGTTGATGGTGGTGCTACACTCAAAAGAATGAGACCGGCTCCGCAGGGTAGAGGTTACAGAATTCGTAAACGTTCAAACCACGTAACGTTGTTCGTTGGTTCTAAAAGTAATAACGAAGATCAAAATTAAGGTAAATGGGACAAAAAGTTAATCCAATAAGCAACCGTTTAGGAATTATCAGAGGATGGGATTCCAATTGGTATGGTGGAAAGAATTACGGCGATTCTCTGCTGGAAGATAGCAAGATTCGTAAATATTTGAACGCTCGTCTGGCAAAGGCTAGTGTGTCAAGAATTGTAATTGAACGTACACTGAAACTCGTGACTATTACCGTTTGTACTGCACGTCCGGGTATCATTATCGGCAAAGGTGGCCAAGAAGTTGACAAGTTGAAAGAGGAGTTGAAGAAGGTTACTGATAAGGATATTCAGATTAATATCTTCGAAGTTAAGAGACCAGAGTTGGATGCTGTTATCGTGGCTAACAACATTGCCCGTCAGGTTGAAGGCAAAATAGCCTACCGTCGTGCCATCAAGATGGCTATTGCCAATACAATGCGTATGGGTGCGGAAGGTATCAAGATTCAGATTTCAGGACGTTTGAATGGTGCAGAAATGGCCCGTTCTGAAATGTATAAGGAAGGAAGAACTCCGTTGCACACTTTCAGAGCAGATATCGACTATTGTCATGCAGAAGCATTGACTAAGGTTGGTCTTCTCGGCATTAAAGTTTGGATTTGTAGAGGTGAAGTTTATGGTAAGAAGGAGTTGGCTCCGAACTTTACGCAAAGCAAGGAAAGTGGTCGTGGAAGCAATAGCGGAAACAATGGCGGAAAGAACTTCAAAAGAAAGAAAAATAATCGCTAACGAATTTGATTTTTAGGAATTATGTTACAACCGAAAAAAACAAAATTCAGAAGACAACAAAAAGGCCGTCAAAAGGGTAATGCCCAAAGAGGAAACCAGTTGGCTTTCGGATCTTTTGGTATTAAGGCCTTGGAAACGAAATGGATTACAGGCCGTCAGATTGAAGCTGCGCGTATTGCAGTGACAAGATATATGCAACGTCAAGGACAGATTTGGATTCGTATTTTCCCCGACAAACCTATCACCAGAAAGCCTGCTGATGTGCGTATGGGTAAGGGTAAGGGTGCGCCGGAAGGATTCGTAGCGCCTGTTACACCGGGTAGAATTATTATCGAAGCCGAAGGAGTATCTTATGAAATCGCTAAAGAAGCTTTGCGCTTGGCTGCACAGAAGCTTCCTATCACAACTAAGTTTGTGGTTAGACGTGATTATGATATTCAAAATCAAAATGCGTAAGAAGTATGAAAACAGCAGAAATTAAAGAGATGCCTACCAGTGACTTGGTAGAAAGAGTTGAAGCAGAAGTAGCTAATTACAACCAAGTGATTTTAAATCATTCTATTTCTCCTTTGGATAATCCTGCTCAGATCAAACAATTACGCAGGACTATTGCGCGTATGAAGACTGAATTACGCCAAAGAGAACTTAACAATAAATGATGAGCTTGATGGAAGCAAGAAATTTAAGAAAAGAAAGAACTGGGGTTGTGCTGAGCAACAAGATGGATAAGACCATTACAGTAGCAGCTAAGTTTAAGGAGAAACACCCCATATATGGTAAGTTCGTTAGCAAGACGAAGAAGTACCATGCTCATGATGAAAAGAATGAGTGCAATATCGGCGATACTGTACACATCATGGAAACTCGTCCTTTGAGCAAGACTAAGAGATGGAGATTGGTAGAAATAATTGAAAGAGCTAAGTAATTATGATACAAGTAGAATCCAGACTTACAGTATGTGATAATAGTGGGGCAAAAGAGGCTCTCTGTATCCGCGTTTTGGGTGGTACAGGTCGTCGCTATGCTTCAGTAGGGGACGTGATTGTCGTTTCTGTTAAGAGCGTTATCCCTTCAAGTGATATTAAAAAAGGTGCAGTGTCTAAAGCTTTGATCGTACGTACTAAGAAAGAAATCCGTCGTGCTGATGGCTCTTACATACGTTTTGATGATAATGCTTGCGTGTTGTTGAACAATGCAGGTGAAATTAGAGGTAGTCGTATTTTCGGTCCGGTAGCTCGTGAACTTCGTGCTACTAACATGAAAGTTGTGTCACTCGCTCCTGAAGTACTTTAATATTGTAAAAGATTTGAGTAATGAGTAAATTACATATTAAAAAAGGCGATACAGTTTATGTAAACTCCGGTGAAGACAAGGGTAAGACTGGTCGTGTATTGAAGGTTCTTGTTGATAAAAACCGCGCAATCGTTGAAGGTATCAACATGGTGTCTAAGAGCACAAAACCGAATGCTAAGAACCCGCAAGGTGGTATTGTGAAGCAAGAAGCTTCTATCCACTTGTCAAACTTGAACCCCGTTGATCCAAAGACTGGCAAAGCAACGCGTGTTGGTAGAAAAGTAAGTGCTGAAGGCACTTTAGTGCGTTATTCTAAAAAATCAGGAGAGGAGATTAAGTAATGAGTAATACTGCTAGCCTTAAGAAAGAATATGCAGAGCGTATTGCGCCTGCATTGAAATCACAGTTCCAGTATTCTTCTTCTATGCAGATACCCGTACTTAAGAAGATTGTTATCAATCAGGGTCTGGGTATGGCTGTTGCCGACAAGAAGATTATTGAAGTGGCAATTAATGAAATGACTACTATCACTGGCCAGAAAGCCGTGGCAACCATTTCTCGTAAGGATATTGCAAACTTTAAGTTGCGTAAGAAAATGCCGATTGGCGTTATGGTAACTCTGCGTCGTGAGAGAATGTACGAATTCCTTGAAAAGTTGGTTCGTGTAGCTCTGCCTCGTATCCGCGACTTCAAGGGTATTGAAAGTAAGTTCGATGGTAAGGGTAACTATACCCTTGGTATTCAGGAACAAATCATTTTCCCTGAAATTAATATCGATAGTATTACTAGAATTCTCGGAATGAATATTACCTTTGTAACCTCTGCGCAAACAGATGAAGAAGGGTATGCCTTGTTGAAAGAATTCGGTTTACCGTTTAAAAACGCTAAAAAAGATTGATAATATGGCAAAGGAATCAATGAAAGCACGCGAAGTAAAGCGTGCTAAATTAGTAGCCAGATATGCCGAGAAAAGAGCTGCGTTGAAGCAAATCGTTAGAACCGGTGATCCTGCTGAAGCTTTTGAAGCTGCACAGAAATTGCAGGATTTGCCTAAAAATTCTAACCCGATTCGCATGCACAACCGTTGCAAGCTGACAGGTCGTCCCAAAGGATATATCCGTCAGTTTGGCATCTCCAGAATCCAGTTCCGTGAGATGGCTTCTAACGGTCTTATTCCCGGTGTAAAGAAAGCAAGCTGGTAATTATTGTTTTTAAATATTGTCAGGGTAGGCCTGATTAATTTAATTTATTTTTTATATGACTGATCCAATAGCAGATTATTTGACGAGGTTGCGGAACGCTATTCAAGCGAAGCACAGAGTTGTGGAAGTTCCGGCTTCTAATTTGAAAAAAGAAATCACTAAGATTCTTTTTGAAAAGGGCTACATTCTTAATTATAAGTTTGTAGAAGATGGTCCTCAAGGTACAATCAAAGTTGCCTTGAAGTATGATCCGGTAAACAAGGTTAACGCAATCAAGAAGCTGGAGAGAATCTCTTCTCCGGGTTTGCGTCAATATACCGGTTATAAAGACATGCCGCGTGTTATTAATGGTTTGGGTATTGCTATAATATCTACTTCCAAGGGTGTAATGACCAACAAAGAAGCCGCTGAACTGAAGATTGGTGGTGAAGTTTTGTGTTATGTATATTAATAGGAGGAATTAGCAATGTCAAGAATAGGAAAATTACCCATTAGTGTTCCCGCTGGAGTAACAGTTACTCTGAAAGATGACGTGGTTACCGTTAAGGGACCCAAAGGCGAAATGAGCCAATATGTAAATCCTGCTATCAATGTTACCATCGAAGACGGTCATGTTGTTTTGGCTGAGAATGAAAATGCAATGCTGGATAACCCCAAGCAAAAGCATGCATTCCATGGATTATACCGTTCATTGGTGCACAACATGGTTGTTGGTGTATCAGAAGGATATAAGAAAGAATTGGAACTTGTCGGTGTAGGTTACCGTGCCTCTAACCAGGGAAATATCATTGAACTGGCTTTAGGTTATACTCACAGTATCTTTATACAGTTGCCTCCTGAAGTTAAAGTTGAGACTAAGTCTGAAAGAAACAAGAATCCTTTGATTATATTGGAATCTTGCGACAAGCAGTTACTTGGTCAAGTTTGCTCTAAAATACGTTCTTTCCGTAAGCCTGAACCGTATAAGGGTAAGGGTATTAAGTTTGTTGGCGAAGAAATTCGTAGAAAGTCTGGTAAATCAGCTGGTGCTAAATAATCATTTAAATTGATATTATTATGACAACAAAAATAGAAAGACGAATTAAGATCAAATATAGAGTACGCAACAAAATTTCAGGTACTACTGAATGCCCGCGTATGAGTGTATTTAGAAGTAACAAGCAAATCTATGTTCAGATTATCGATGACTTGTCCGGTAAGACATTGGCTGCCGCTTCTTCGTTGGGTATGACTGAAAAAATGCCTAAGAAGGAACAAGCTGCTAAAGTAGGTGAACTGATTGCGAAAAAAGCTCAGGAAGCAGGTATTACTACTGTTGTTTTCGACCGTAATGGTTACTTGTATCATGGGAGAGTAAAAGAGGTGGCTGATGCTGCCCGTAACGGTGGACTTAAATTTTAATCATTATGGCAGGACTTAATAATAGAGTTAAGATTACAAACGATATAGAGCTGAAAGACAGATTGGTTGCTATTAATCGTGTAACCAAAGTAACCAAAGGTGGTAGAACTTTTAGTTTCTCTGCTATTGTGGTAGTAGGAAACGAAGAAGGCATCATCGGTTGGGGCCTTGGTAAAGCTGGTGAAGTAACCGCTGCTATTGCCAAAGGTGTTGAATCTGCAAAGAAAAACCTGACAAGAGTGCCTGTACTGAAAGGTACAGTTCCTCACGAACAGTCTGCAAAGTTCGGTGGCGCTGAAGTATTTATTAAACCGGCTTCTCACGGTACTGGTGTTGTTGCTGGCGGTGCAATGCGTGCCGTATTGGAAAGTGTTGGTGTAACAGACGTTTTGGCTAAGTCAAAAGGTTCTTCCAACCCGCACAACTTGGTAAAGGCTACTATCTTGGCATTGAGTGAAATGCGCGATGCTCGTATGGTTGCCCAGAACAGAGGAGTTAGTATGGAAAAAGTATTTAGAGGATAAGGAGGAAGAATATGTCGACTATAAAGATTAAACAAGTTAAAAGTAGAATTGGTGCTCCTGCTGATCAGAAGAGAACTCTCGATGCACTGGGACTTCATAAGTTGAATCGTGTGGTTGAACACGAATGCACTCCTTCAATTCTTGGAATGGTGGATAAGGTTAAACACTTGGTTACCATTGTTAAGTAATTATTTGTTGAATATAAAACGAATTACAATATGAACTTAAGTAATTTAAAACCTGCAGAGGGATCTACTAAAACAAGAAAGAGAATTGGACGTGGTCCGGGTTCTGGCTTGGGAGGTACTTCTACTAGAGGTCATAAAGGAGCTAAATCAAGATCTGGATACTCTAAGAAAATCGGTTTTGAAGGTGGTCAGATGCCTCTTCAACGTCGTGTACCTAAGTTTGGCTTTAAAAATATCAATCGTGTAGAGTATAAGGCTATCAACTTGGATACAATTCAGAAATTGGCTGAAGCAAAGAACTTGCAGACTGTAGGTATCAGTGACTTCATTGCTGCTGGTTTCATTTCTGCAAGCCAGTTGGTAAAAGTATTAGGTAACGGAACTTTGACTGCTAAGTTGGATGTACAAGCACATGCATTTTCTAAGACTGCTGTTGCTGCCATCGAAGCTGCTGGTGGACAAGTAGTAAAACTCTAATTCAATGAGAAAAGCTATTGAAACATTAAAGAATATATGGAAAATTGAGGATCTGAGACAACGGATCCTCATTACCATATTGTTTGTGGCAATCTACCGTTTTGGTTCGTATGTCGTTTTGCCGGGTATCAATCCGTCAATGCTGACACAATTGCATCAACAGACAAGCGAAGGTCTTTTAGCCTTGTTAAATATGTTTTCCGGAGGAGCATTTTCCAATGCCTCTATTTTTGCATTGGGTATCATGCCGTACATCTCTGCCTCCATTGTGATTCAGTTGCTGGGTATTGCGGTTCCGTATTTCCAGAAATTGCAGCGCGAAGGTGAGAGTGGTAGAAGAAAAATGAATCAATATACTCGTTATCTGACGATTCTTATTCTTTTGGTTCAGGCTCCTTCTTATTTGCTCAATCTTAAGATGCAGGCTGGTCCTTCTTTAAATGCTTCATTAGATTGGACTCTGTTTATGTTTACTTCTACCATTATTTTAGCGGCTGGAAGTATGTTTATTTTGTGGCTTGGTGAGAGAATTACGGATAAGGGTATCGGTAATGGTATTTCGCTGATTATCATGATTGGTATCATCGCCCGTCTGCCACAGTCCTTATTCCAGGAATTGATTTCCCGTATGACGGACAAGACTGGTGGTCTGGTAATGTTCTTGATTGAGCTTGTTGTTCTGCTGGTTGTTATTGCATTCGCTATTCTTTTGGTGCAGGGAACTAGAAAGATTCCTGTACAATATGCGAAGAAGATCGTGGGTAACAAGCAATATGGCGGTGCTAGACAGTATATTCCTTTGAAGGTGAATGCTGCTAACGTGATGCCTATCATTTTTGCTCAGGCTATCATGTTTATTCCTATCACTCTTGTTGGGTTCTCAAATGTAAATGATGCAAGTGGTTTCGTACGTGCATTGACTGATCATACAAGCTTTTGGTATAATTTGATTTTTGCAGTGTTGATTATATTGTTTACGTATTTCTATACTGCAATTACTATTAACCCGACTCAGATGGCTGAAGATATGAAGAGAAACAATGGTTTTATTCCGGGTATCAAGCCAGGAAAGCAAACTGCTGAGTATATTGACGTGATTATGTCGCGTATTACTTTGCCTGGTTCTTTCTTCTTGGCCTTGGTTGCCATTATGCCTGCGTTTGCCGGTATATTCGGTGTGAAAGCTGAGTTTGCTCAATTCTTTGGCGGTACATCTTTGTTAATCCTTGTGGGTGTGGTGCTTGATACTCTCCAGCAGGTAGAAAGTCATTTGTTGATGAGACACTATGACGGTTTGCTGAAATCCGGACGTATTAAAGGCCGCAGTGGTAATGTAGCTGCATATTAATCTTTTTTGAAGAATGATATTTCTTAAAACAGAAGATGAAATAGAGCTGCTCCGCAAGAGTAATTTGCTTGTTGGAAAGACGTTGGCTGAGATAGCTAAGGTTATAAAGCCCGGAGTGACAACAAAAGAGCTGGATAGGGTGGCGGAAGAGTTCATCAGAGACAATGGTGCTGTTCCAACCTTTAAAGGTTTTCCTAATCAATATGGCGATCCGTTTCCAGCTTCTATTTGCACATCTGTAAATGACCAGGTGGTACATGGTATTCCGGGAGATGATGTGGTACTGAAAGATGGTGATATCGTGTCTGTTGATTGTGGTACTTACATGAATGGCTTTTGTGGCGACTCAGCCTATACGTTTTGTGTAGGTGAAGTTGACGAAGAAGTCCGCAAATTACTGAAGGTTACTAAAGAAGCATTGTACATAGGGATACAGAATGCCGTTCACGGCAAGCGGTTGGGTGATATCGGTTATGCGATACAGCAGCACTGCGAATCTAATTCTTATGGTGTGGTGCGTGAGTTTGTGGGTCACGGAATAGGCAAGGAAATGCATGAAGATCCTCAGGTTCCCAATTACGGAAAGCGTGGTTATGGGACAATGCTGAAGAAAGGCTTGTGCATTGCCATTGAACCGATGATAACTTTAGGTAACCGACAAATACTCATGGAGCGTGATGGCTGGACGGTGAGGACAAAAGACCGCAAGTGTGCAGCTCATTTTGAACATACGATAGCAGTCGGCACTGGTGAAGCTGATATATTGTCATCATTCGAGTTCATTGAAGAAGTATTAGGAGATAAAGCAATTTAAGAAATTAATATGGCAAAGCAATCTGCAATAGAACAAGATGGAGTTATAGTTGAAGCATTGTCTAATGCAATGTTTCGTGTTGAATTAGAAAACGGACATGAGATTACTGCACATATTTCCGGTAAGATGCGGATGCATTACATCAAAATCCTGCCAGGGGATAAAGTAAGAGTCGAAATGTCTCCTTACGATTTATCGAAAGGAAGAATTGTATTTAGATATAAATAAAATTAAGATATGAAAGTAAGAGCATCCTTAAAGAAACGTACGCCAGAGTGTAAGATCGTTAGACGTAATGGCCGTTTGTATGTTATTAACAAGAAAAATCCTAAGTATAAACAACGTCAAGGATAATATTATTATTTTTGCAAAAAAAATAATTTAGTATATGGCTATAAGAATAGTTGGTGTCGATTTGCCTCAAAACAAGAGAGGTGAAGTTGCGTTGACCTATGTATATGGTATAGGTCGTAGTAGTTCAGCAAAAATTTTGGATAAAGCAGGTGTTGACAGAGACCTGAAAGTAAAAGACTGGACGGATGATCAGGCTGCCAAGATTCGTGAGATCATTGGTGCAGAGTATAAGGTTGAAGGTGATCTTCGTTCTGAAGTTCAATTGAACATTAAGCGTTTAATGGATATCGGTTGTTATCGTGGTGTTCGTCATCGTATTGGTCTTCCAGTAAGAGGTCAGAGCACAAAGAACAATGCCCGTACTCGTAAGGGTAGAAAGAAAACCGTTGCTAATAAGAAAAAAGCTACTAAATAATAATTGTTGATATGGCAAAAAAAACAGTTGCAGCAAAAAAGAGAAATGTGAAGGTTGATGCTAATGGACAGTTGCATGTTCATTCATCTTTTAACAACATTATTGTTTCTCTGGCAAACAGCGAAGGTCAGATCATTTCTTGGTCTTCTGCCGGAAAGATGGGTTTTAGAGGTTCAAAGAAGAACACTCCCTACGCAGCACAGATGGCTGCTCAAGATTGTGCTAAGATAGCATACGATCTTGGCTTGAGAAAGGTAAAAGCATATGTGAAGGGCCCGGGTAACGGACGTGAGTCTGCTATTAGAACTATCCACGGTGCAGGTATCGAGGTTACTGAAATCATTGACGTAACTCCGCTTCCGCACAACGGTTGTCGTCCTCCGAAAAGACGTAGAGTTTAAAATTTACCTTTAATAGAAGTGAGACTTGATTTTGTTATTGGATTGTAAACTTTCTCTCTGCAATCGCGGCTGCAACAAACCCAAGTTCATGAATAAACAATTAAATATTTAAAAGAAATGGCTAGATATACTGGACCAAAATCAAGAATAGCCCGTAAATTCGGTGAAGGTATCTTTGGAGCAGATAAAGTATTGTCAAAGAAGAACTATCCTCCCGGACAGCACGGTAATTCCAGAAAGAGAAAGACTTCTGAATACGGTGTTCAACTTCGTGAGAAACAGAAAGCCAAATATACTTATGGCGTTTTGGAAAAACAATTCCGCAACTTGTTTGAGAAGGCTGAGACTGCTAAAGGTATTACTGGTGAAATCCTTCTCCAATTGTTGGAAGGTCGCCTTGACAATATCGTATTCCGTTTGGGTATTGCTCCTACTCGCGCAGCTGCTCGTCAGTTGGTGAGCCACAAGCACATTACTGTAGACGGTGAGGTTGTGAATATTCCTTCTTATGCAGTGAAACCGGGTCAGGTGATCGGTGTTCGTGAAAGATCCAAATCATTGGAAGTTATCGCTAATTCACTGGCTGGCTTTAACCATAGCAAATATCCTTGGTTGGAATGGGATGATAACTCTAAGGTAGGCAAATTGCTGCATGTACCTGAAAGAGCAGACATTCCTGAAAACATTAAAGAGCATTTGATCGTAGAATTGTATTCTAAATAATAATTAATTTCATGGCGATATTAGCATTTCAAAAACCTGATAAAGTATTAATGTTGGAAGCGGACTCTAGATTCGGAAAATTCGAATTTCGTCCGTTGGAGCCCGGTTTCGGTATTACCGTGGGTAATGCACTGCGCCGCATCCTGCTTTCTTCATTGGAAGGTTTTGCTATCACTACTATCAAGATAGACGGTGTTGAGCATGAATTTTCCAGTGTTCCGGGGGCAAAAGAGGATGTTACTAACATTATCTTGAATCTGAAACAAGTGAGATTCAAGCAAGTAGTTGAAGAATTCGAGAGTGAGAAAGTAAGTATTACAGTCGAGAATTCAAGTGAATTTAAAGCAGGTGACATAGGTAAGTATTTGACTGGATTTGAAGTGTTAAATCCTGAATTAGTTATTTGTCATTTAGATTCAAAGTCGACTATGCAGATAGATATTACGATCAACAAAGGTCGTGGTTATGTTCCTGCTGACGAAAACCGCGAATATTGCACCGATGTGAACGTAATTCCTATCGATTCTATTTATACTCCGATACGTAATGTGAAGTATCAGGTAGAGAACTTCCGTGTAGAGCAGAAGACCGACTACGAGAAACTGGTACTTGAGATTACTACCGACGGTTCCATTCATCCGAAAGAAGCCCTGAAAGAAGCTGCAAAGATTCTGATTTATCACTTCATGCTTTTCTCTGACGAGAAGATCACGCTGGAAACAAATGATGTTGACGGCAATGAAGAGTTTGATGAAGAAGTATTGCACATGCGTCAGTTGCTGAAGACTAAGCTCGTTGATATGGATCTCTCTGTACGTGCCCTCAACTGTCTGAAGGCTGCAGATGTAGAGACTCTTGGTGACTTGGTACAATTCAACAAGACGGATTTGCTGAAATTCAGAAACTTCGGAAAGAAATCGCTTACCGAGCTTGATGATTTGCTGGAAAGTCTGAATCTGTCGTTTGGAACTGATATTTCTAAATATAAATTAGATAAAGAATAAAAAATGAGACATAATAAGAAATTCAACCATTTGGGTCGTACTGCCTCTCATAGAAACGCTATGTTGGCTAATATGGCGTGTTCTTTGATTAAGCACAAAAGAATCACTACGACCGTTGCAAAGGCTAAAGCTTTGAAGAAGTTTGTTGAGCCTTTGATTACAAAGGCTAAAGACGATACGACTAATTCCCGTCGTGTTGTATTTAGCAATTTGCAAGACAAGTATGCTGTAACTGAATTGTTTAAAGAAATCTCTGTGAAGATTGCTGATCGTCCGGGTGGTTACACTCGTATTATCAAGACTGGTAACCGTTTGGGTGACAACGCTGAAATGTGCTTCATTGAACTCGTTGACTACAACGAAAACATGGCTAAGGAAAAGGTTGCCAAGAAGGCTACTCGTACCCGCCGTTCAAAGAAAGCTGCTGCTACTGAAGCTACTCCTGCTGCAGAAACTGCTGCACCAGTTGCAGAAGCTCCTGCTGCTGAGGAAGCTAAAGCTGAATAATTCAACTATTCTTTTTATATATAGAAGCCGTTCCAATTTGTTTGGAGCGGCTTTTTATTTCCTATAAATCATCCAAGAAACATTAAAAGATGTGTGCATTAAACAAATTCCTGAAAGAAACTGTTATATTTGCACATAGATATGGCTAAATTCTTAAGATTCATAGGATTCATGGTGCTTGCATTGGCTTTATGGCAGACTGTAAGCGATACATTTGCCAATAAAGCGGCGAGTGGTGGGAATGTTGTGAGTGAGAATACTATTGCCGTACATGAGCAGACTGATGCCTATATTGCGATGCCTCAATTGCCTTATCTGCCGGATGCAGAGCTGGCGGGCATGGGTGGACAATTACATTCGCTGACGTACTCCCGTATACAGCGCATTTCTACCACGGAATATATATTTTCTTTAAAGGACTGGATTGACAAACTGGCCCAGCGAGCGGCTGTTTTGTCTCTGCATCGTGAGAAACTCTATGATGCCACTGCCTATTATCGTTGCCAGCCGGTGTGCGAATATTACATTTTCACGCTAAGGCGTATTCTCATTTAGTGTTTTATTGAATCTTCCTTTTTCCCTTGTGTATGGTCAGACTATGTGTTTTTGCAGGGAAATACTGTATTTTCTATTTCTAATAAATTCATTAAAACATATTATAATTATGGCAACTCAAACTATTGACGCAACTCTTTTTGCGTCTTCACATCCCGATATTGTAAAGCGTACCAGTGTTTCAGGACTTATCTTTTCAGTAGCTATGCTGCTGGTCGGTGTTTTTATTTTTGCATCCATTTTTGAGGTGAGTGATAAATCTTCCACTCTCAGCATGGCTTTGATGGTGCTGGGTACGGCATTCGTCTTGCTTGGCGTGTTCCGTCTGTTTTGGAAATCGAAGGAAGTGGTCTATTTGCCGACGGGCAGTGTGACCAAGGAACGCAGTGTTTTCTTCGATTTGAAATATTTGGGCAAACTTACAGATATGATTGAGAATGAACAGCTGAATGGCGAGACTGAAATAAAAAGTAGCGGCAGTGGAAATGTGCGCATGGATGTCATGATTTCGCAGGACAATAAATTTGCGGCTGTACAGTTGTATCAGTTTGTGCCTTACACGTATACTCCGGTAACTTCCGTACGCTACTATACGGGTAGCGATGCGGTTGCAGTATCTACTTTCCTGGAGAAATGTAAAACAGCATAATCAGTCAAAGAGTTAGACTTGACTTTAACTGTGGTGGGGATTAGTCGGCAACGGCAATCCCCATTTTTTTCATCAGGAAGCAGGCGTTCATATTCTGGGCGATGCCTGGGCGCAAGCGGTAGGAGAATGTCAGTTCATTGTCTGTAATGTCTGCTTCGAAGCGATAGTTGCGGATGTCATCGGGGAAGAGGTCGATGAGTGTTCCCAGCAGTAGGTCGTGGGTGGCAATGATGCCATTGGCCTGCAAAGTCATGAATTGCTTGATAAGGGCAAAGGAGCCTTTCTGCTTGTCCATGGAGTTGGTACCTTTCAGAATTTCGTCGAGGATGATGAAAAGCTCCTCACCAGCCTGCAGCTTGTCTATGATGAGTTTCAGACGTTTGAGTTCGGCAAAGAAGTAGGACTCGTTGTCGTTCAGTGAATCCGAGGTACGCAGGCTAGTGATGAGCCGGGCCGGGCATATTTCCATTTGGCGGGCACAGACGGGGGCGCCGATGCAGGCAAGGAGGTAATTGATGCCCACCGTACGCAGATAGGTGCTTTTCCCTGCCATGTTGGCGCCGGTGACGATGATGAAAAACGGTCGTTTCACCATGTCGATGTCATTGCGGACACAGCGGTCTCGGTTCATCAGCGGATGGCCCAGGGCTTCGGCACGGAGACGGAAGGAGGAAGGGGCATTGATGGGTGCTTCCGTTTCAGAATTGCTTTCTTCTTCTTTATTCAGGTTTCCTTTCCCCTTTCTTTCCGCTTGAACTATCTTTGGGTAAATATAGTCCGGATGATTATAGGCAAATGTTGCCAGTGAGTTGAGCGCATCCATTTGTCCGATGGCATCGAGCCACCCGGGCAGTTCAGCGGCATATTGCTCTTTCCAGGTTTCAATGCGCATGATTTGACGCAGCTCCCAGAAGAAGAGGCCGTTCAGAATGACGTACATAAAGACATTGTTGCGTTGGTCGAGTTCATCCATGAGCTTGTTCAGCCTGCTGATGGAGTGGGAGGCTTTCCGTTTTTCTCCGCCAATCTGTTGTTTTATCTCTTTGAGCAGGGTGGCTTGTGCAGGCTGCTTTTCCATGAGGTGGAGCAGGGCGGCGTAGGTGGAGAGAATTTGCAGTTTTTTGCCATAGATGGCCTGCATCTTGGTGACTTTGCCAGTGAAGCCGAAGCCGGCGATGACGAAGCAGGTCCAGATGATGCCGTAGATACTTGCGGACAGAATTCCTGCCATGACGAGTGCGAGGCAGATGAGGTTGGCTCCCGTCACCAGTACCGGCAGGAGGCGCAGTAATTTCCGGCTCCGGAAGATGCTCGGACTTTCCGCCCATTGGCACAGTTCTGTTTCATCGGCGGCTTTTCCTTTGTACAGCAGGCCGAGGATACGGAAGCGCTGACGGAATTTCAGTTCCGGAGCCAGTTCACTGACGGCTTCTTGTCGGCGGATGATTTCTTCCTTTCTCTCGAGATGTTTCCCCAGCCAGTGGGCGAGGCGGTGTTTCCCGGGCTGTGTGCAGGTACGGTTGATGTACTGGAAAAGGGAATGCGGACCGAAAACATCCAAATCATAGGTGTAGAGATGGGTGGGGTCGATGTATGCTTCGCCGTCATCGAAAGAAGACGTATCGTAATCCAGAGCGGCGAGTTCCTGCTCGTTGATTTCCATCTTCTTTTCTAGATAGTCCTTGCGATGGAACAGCCGGTTGTGGTATTTCATTAAAAATAGGAACGGCAGTAGGGTGATGAGGGCAATGCAGGCCAGTATACCCCAGCTCTCGCTCCAGAAATAGATAATTCCTACTACTCCTGCCACAAATAGCAGCAGGCGCAGGCTGCCGATGCGGTAAATCTTCTGTTGTACTTTATTCAGTTCTTGTCTTGCCTCTTCTGCCGTGTTGCGGTAGACGGCGCTGATTTTATCTATCGTATTTATTTGCTCCATACATGTTAAGTTTAAGGCAAAGATATACATTTCCAATTGTTTTTTCCGCGATTTTTTGTCTACTTCCGATAAAAAATGTACCTTTCGCTCACTAAAACAAAGTTTCAGAAAAGAGGAGGTTGGGATATGAAGAAGAGTTGGTTGTCAGGCGTTCTGATGTTGCTGGCGGTTTTGCCGGTGGGGGCGCAACAGGTAATGTATTCCAATCTGAAAGAGTTGGTGGAGAACCGTGGCGATACGGTTACCACACTGAAGATTGAGAAGCGTACAAAGAACCAGATTTACCTCATGGGCGGTGCCGATTATCGTATTACGGTAGACGACA
The DNA here is from genome assembly GCF_003602695.1 of Bacteroides sp. AM07-18. Classification (NCBI taxonomy): domain Bacteria; kingdom Pseudomonadati; phylum Bacteroidota; class Bacteroidia; order Bacteroidales; family Bacteroidaceae; genus Bacteroides; species Bacteroides sp. AM07-18. The sequence goes on along the minus strand of NZ_QTLM01000016.1, from coordinate 31,923 downwards.
ATCCCGGTCTTTGCCGTTATTTGAAGTCCCGTTGTTATGCTGTACGGGTAGATACCTCGCTTTATGTCAATTGCCGTAAGATGCGCTATAAGCGTTATCGCTTCGGGCAGTGGTATGCACCTGCCATGTGGCTCGGCGGCAAGGTTTACTTCTGTGCACAGCCTGTGGGACAAGCAGCCACCAGTACCATGACTCCCGATGATGCCACACGATTGGGCGGTGAAGTGGGAGACGCCATCAATGCTTCGGGACTGGTGCATGCCCGCGTCTATTACGAACTGAATCCCGAAACCGGAAAGTCCGAGTTCGTGGGACGTGAGCGAATGATGCAATTGCTTGCCGGATACCCGACACTGCACGCCGAATTCGAGAAAGAAACAAGCGAGTCGGCAGAGGTCATCGGCAAGTATCTGCGTGCACTCCGTCCATTAATCACTAATCATTAATCATTAATAAGATGATATTATTGCAAGACGTGCCCGATGGGTACGAATACTGCTTTGCGGGTAACGGAAAGTGCCCCAAAGCCTCTTCCTGCCTGCGGGCGATAGCGGCACAACTGTTGTCCGAGAGTGAAGGCCCCCAGCCACAGTCCGTTCGTGCGGTGAATCCTTTTTATGTCGGCAGCTTGTCCGGGTCCTCCACCTGTGCCTGTTACCGCTCCAGCGAGCAGCTGCACTATGCCCGCGGTATGACACGCCTTTTCGACGAAGTACCCGCCAAGCTGCTTTTCACCGTGCGCCATCGCGTGATGGGATGCTTCTCTTGTGAACGCTATTACTATCATTGCCGCAAGGGCGAGCGCCCTATCTCTCCCGAAGAACAGCAGCGGATAGCCCGGGTATTCAAAGCGGTAGGCATAGGCACCAAGCCTAAGTTCGACCACTACGAGTATGCGGTAGCTTGGTGACCGGCTGCAAAGTCACTGCACACCTTTTGCAGCGTCACTGCAAACCCGTTGCAGTCGCGCTGCAAAGCAGTTGCAGTATCACTGCAAATAGGTATGCAGTGATGCTGCAAACGGTATGCAGTGGCACTGCAAAATGCATGCACTCACTTTGCAGTGAGAAGTCGCTGTTGTTCACGTTGTTACAGTATGAATACAATGAGGCCTTATCTCCCTCTTTTCGGCCTGCTGTTTACAGATTGCAGAAGAAGGATACGAATACCGGTACACTCATATCAATTAATATTCCGTGGAATATAGCGATAGGAATCACGTCCTTTCCGGAATATTGGGTGATGGAGGGTAGAAGTACATCCATCGAATTGACCCCTGCCGCCGATATAGGTGCCAGTTTGCCGAAATATTTCCGGATGAGCGGTGCACCCAGCAAAGCCATCATTTCACGGAAGATATTGGCAAGCAGGGCGATGGTGCCCAGCTCCGTGGCGAGTTGCAGGCCTATGGAAGGTTCCTTGAATTGCGTAATCAGAATGGAGGAAAGCGAATAATAAGCAAATCCGCTACCCACCGCCATGCAGTCGAACACACTCCATTGGCTCAACAGCAGACTGGCGAAGGCGGAGAACAACAGCGTTCCCACAATGGTGGCCATCGGCACCAAAAGCATTTTGGGCCGCAGGCTCTTGACCAGCTCCTTCAGTTTCTTGTTGCTCCCGATGCCGATGCCCACCTGGAACATCAATGCATAGAGCACATACATGGATAAGTCGTGCAGGTCGAACTGAAAATCATTGGCTACTCCCATCAGGCAGCCGGCACAGAAAAATGCAACAACCGTCAAACTTCCCTTCATCTCTTCTCTCCTTTCTTGAAAAATAGGTGAAACACCATCAGTGAGGCCAGCATACTGCCCGTAATGCTCAGTGAGGCCAGTACGGCGGCCTGCCACCCGAATCTTCCCAGATTGTCAACAATCAGACGGTTGGAACCGATGGATACGCCGAGTACAAAGAGCAGCAGTAAGATGGTGAGCGAGGCGCTTTTCTCCACTTTTTGCAACATCTGTACGTTACGCATCAGGTATCCGATACCGATTCCTATAAACATGATAGATATAATTGTAAACATAAGTTTTCTTCTTCTTTTTGGTGAATACATAGGTTAGTCCGGTTTTTCCGAATGGAAACCCCATACACGGCATTTCTCCCTCCTTTTCTCGGTAAGGGAAGTGCAAAATAGTAAAATGTAAATTGCAGGGTAGTTAAATGAATCCGCTGAACCAATGTACGTGCACTATGAAATGGCCGCATAAGGTCTTGTTGCCCCATGCAGCATTGCGCGTATTGTATGTTGTAGTTAAGGACTGGTTCATATCGTTTTTTGAATTTCGGCGCAAAGGTAATGCTAGCTTGAATAATTTCCAAATAAATATTCATAATTTGTTTTGTGAAAAGACTCTTCAATATATGGAAGCTCCCGTAAAAACATTATTTTTGCAGGAACATAGAGGAAATACAAGAGTTCCTTTGTTTAGAAATATAGTTTTAAAAAGAAAAGAGACATGAAAAGATTGAGAGATTTAACTGCTGTTCTTGGCATGGTTGCTTTGACTGCTTGCAACAATGCCTCCATTGAAGGCTCTTGGGTGGAGCCGGTTCCGGGAATGTCCGGTATGCAACAAGGTTTCGTTCTTGATGGGGACGGAAGCGCCTCTTCCATTAACATGGCCACCTTGAAATATGAGGCATGGAAAAAAGTAGGAAACCGGTTGTTACTTTCAGGTACCAGCATCGGCAATCACCAGAATATTTCTTTTACGGATACGCTGACAATAGAAAAACTGACGCAGGACAGTCTGACTCTTAAAAGAGGAGAGCTACTCTTGAGGTATGCCAAAACCAACGAAGACTGAATAAAGAAAAAAATGCTTTGATTTTGGTTATTTAGTCTCGGGGCTGGGTTTCAAGAAGTCGTTCCGGCTCATTCTTCTCAGATGCTTCTTTTTGCTTCCGTCATCAATGACGAGGGTCAGCGAATCGCTCCATTGTTGGAGAGAAGATAGAGAAGAGATATCGCATGATACGGTACGGAAGTGATGGCTTGTTTTTGTCCATCCGTCGGGAATGCGCGGATTGTAGCAAAGTTGCAGTCTGAGCGTGTCCGGTTCCTGCTTGGTTGCGTCGTATACCAGATTCACTTCTCCGTTGTGGATTTCGCCGTTTATGTGGTTGAAGGTGGAGAATCCGGCCTGTAAATCCACATAGCCGTAAGAGGCATAATCTATAGACAATGATTGGGGAATAGTACAATTTTCATTGCCGGTGATGTGTCCGGCATCCGCTTCCTCCTGGGTGAGGGGATGAACTGTTTCGTATGCCTCTATTGTATAGACCTGCGCATTGTCGATATATTTCATGCCATTGGTAGAGGTGGTCCAGTCGTCTTCTGTGTAATAAAAGTTGAAGTAACCCCGTTCCTTGCCGGCAAGTTCCTTGCTGTGCGAAACAACCAGACCGGCATAGTGTCTCTGGTAGCAGTAGAAACCGTTTTCTGCATCTCCCACGATGGTGGCCACGTTGGCAAATCCTCTGGAACCGTCGTCCTTCATAAGGTCTGTGCAACTAGCACAGCTAAGCATGCCGATTGTCAGGATGATACTTGATAGTAAGTTTTTCATAGTTATATTCTTTTGGCTTTTAATGATTTTATCTCGTCTTTTTTTGGAAGAGTTTCACAAATATAGAGATTATTTTGATAAAATGTAGTGTGTGGAGGCAAAAACATCTGAAATGTTTGCAGGTTCTGGGATAATCTCTGATAAAAGCGTTGTAACAAACAGCGGGGGGCGGGCGAAGTGTTTTGGTCGGTTTCTGACTAAAAGATAAATAATCCTGGCATTCCATTGCGAATATCGGGATTTATTTCTATATTGCGGCAAATATAGCCTTCGTGGGCTGACACTTTGTAAATCCTTAATCTTTATAGGACATGGAGATAACCTTAAGTAAAACATTGCCTTCCTATCCTTCCTTTGTCGAGGGTATCCGGCGGGCACCCGACCGTGGCTACACCCTTACCCCTGCGCAGACGGCTACGGCATTGAAGAACGCTTTGCGCTACATCCCCAAAGAGCTGCACGAAACCCTCGCTCCGGAGTTCATGGAAGAACTGCGTACACGTGGACGTATCTATGGCTACCGCTACCGCCCGCAGGGCGACCTCAAAGCGAAACCCATCGACGAATACAAGGGGAACTGCATTGAAGGCAAGGCATTCCAGGTGATGATTGACAATAATCTTTGTTTCGACATCGCCCTTTATCCGTATGAATTAGTTACCTATGGTGAGACGGGACAGGTCTGCCAGAACTGGATGCAATACCGGCTCATCAAGCAGTACCTCGAAGTGTTGACGCGCGAACAGACACTGGTCATCGAAAGCGGACATCCGTTGGGGCTTTTCAAGTCCAAGCCCGAGGCGCCCCGTGTCATCATTACCAATGCGCTGATGGTGGGGCTCTATGATAATCAGAAGGACTGGCACACCGCTATGCAGATGGGCGTTGCCAACTACGGGCAGATGACTGCCGGCGGCTGGATGTACATCGGTCCGCAGGGTATCGTGCACGGCACGTTCAATACGTTGCTGAATGCAGGCCGTCTGAAACTGGGCATTCCGCAAGATGGCGATTTGCGCGGACGCTTGTTTGTTTCTTCCGGTCTGGGAGGCATGAGCGGTGCGCAGCCCAAAGCTGCCGAGATGGCAGGGGCGGCGGCAATCATTGCCGAGGTGGATGCTTCCCGCATCGAAACCCGCCATACCCAGGGCTGGGTGGGACACGTTACAGATTCTCTGGAAGAAGCCTTTTCGCTGGCTCGACAAGCTATGGACGAGTGTCGCCCGGTTTCTGTGGCCTATCACGGCAATGTCGTCGATTTGCTGGAATATGCGGTGCAGAAGCAGTTGCACATAGATTTACTTTCCGACCAGACTTCCTGCCATGCCACCTATGAGGGCGGTTACTGTCCTGCCGGACTGACGTTTGAGCAGCGTACCCATATGCTGCACGAGAATCCGTCGAAGTTCCGGTGTCTGGTGGATGCTTCCTTGGAGCGTCATTTCAAGGCTATAAAAAGGCTGGTGGAACACGGCGCGTACTTCTTCGATTATGGGAACTCCTTCATGAAAGCCGTCTACGATGCCGGCGTGAGCGAAATTGCTCGGGACGGAGATGATAAGAACGGCTTCATCTTTCCCAGCTATGTGGAAGACATAATGGGACCGGAACTGTTTGATTATGGTTATGGTCCGTTCCGCTGGGTGTGCCTCAGTGGAAAACATGAAGACTTGGTGAAGACCGACCGTGCGGCGATGGAATGTATCGACCCTACACGTCGCGGGCAAGATTTGGATAACTATAATTGGATTCGTGATGCGGAGAAAAACAACTTGGTGGTAGGCACGCAGGCTCGTATTCTTTATCAGGATGCCGTGGGACGTATGAATATAGCTTTGCGCTTCAATGAAATGGTGCGTAAGGGAGAGGTCGGCCCCATTATGTTGGGACGCGACCATCACGATGTCAGCGGTACAGACTCTCCATTCCGTGAAACATCCAATATCAAGGACGGCAGTAATGTCATGGCAGATATGGCGGTGCAGTGTTTTGCTGGAAACTGTGCGCGTGGCATGAGCTTGGTGGCCTTGCACAATGGAGGTGGCGTAGGTATCGGAAAAGCCATCAACGGCGGTTTCGGCATGGTGTGCGACGGCAGTGAGCGGGTAGACGAAATCCTGCGTTCCGCTATGTTGTGGGATGTGATGGGTGGTGTGGCCCGCCGTTCGTGGGCACGCAATCCGCATGCCATGGAGACGAGCGAGGAGTTTAACCGTACGCATGCAGACGGCTATTATATCACGATGCCGTATGTGGCTGATGAGAAGTTGGTGCAGAAAGTGGTGAAGGAGTAAGTAAAGTGATGATTTCATTTTTTAGACGCGGATAACGCGGATTTTTTCTTTCAAAAGAATCCCGACGTCTCTGTATTCCGATAAAAAGAATCCGCGTCATCTGCGTCTGAAAAATCAGAGTATATATATTTTTTTTTAAAGAGCATTATGAATAAGATTATGGAATGCGTCCCCAATTTCAGCGAAGGGCGCGATTTGCAGAAGATAGATAAGATAGTAGCTCCTTTTCGGGGCAAACAAGGTGTGAAACTGTTGGATTACAGTAACGATGAAGACCACAACCGCCTTGTGGTGACCGTAGTGGGCGAGCCGGAACCGCTTCGTGATGCTGTACTCGAAGCTATCGGCGTGGCGGTAGAGCTGATAGACCTCAATCACCATCAGGGACAGCATCCTCGTATGGGTGCTGTAGATGTAGTACCTTTTATCCCCATCCGGAATGTGACGATGGAAGAAGCCGTTGCCCTCTCCAAAGAAGTGGGCAAGGAGGTTGCAAAACGTTACAATCTTCCCGTCTTCTTATATGAAAAGTCTGCTTCTGCCCCTCATCGGGAGAATTTGGCTGCTGTCCGTAAAGGGGAGTTCGAAGGTATGGCCGAGAAGATAAAGCAACCGGAATGGCATCCCGACTTCGGACTGGCCGAACGTCATCCCACCGCAGGCACAGTGGCTATCGGTGCCCGCATGCCTTTGGTGGCTTATAACATCAACCTCAATACCCCCAGTCTGGAGATAGCCCATGACATCGCTAAGAAAATCCGTTTCATCGGCGGAGGACTGCGTTATTGCAAGGCAATGGGAGTGGAGTTGAAGGACCGCGGCATCACGCAGGTATCCATCAACATGACGGACTATACCCGCACCGCCCTCTACCGTGCCTTCGAGCTGGTGCGTGTGGAAGCCCGCCGCTACGGCGTCAGCATTGTGGGCAGTGAAATTATCGGTCTGGTGCCGATGGAGGCCTTGATAGATACAGCGTCCTACTATCTGGGATTGGAGAACTTCTCCATGGAGCAAGTCTTAGAAGCACGAATGTAACCGAATTAAATAGTACTAACTTAATTCCCCTCCCTACGGGGGAGGGGTTAGGAGAGAGGCTTTATGACAGAAAACCTTATTATATTCAATACCCGTGTAGTGACCCCCCTCGGCTTTTCTGCCCGTTGCGGCAAGGAGATGGAGCAACTGAGCATCATCGACAATGCTACGGTGGAAGTGACCGACGGTGTCATCACCTACGTCGGTCCCAACCGTGGAGAGGAGCGTGACGGCTATTATCAGCACTACTGGCATTACAATGCCCGCGGCAAGTGTCTGCTACCCGGCTTTGTGGACTCACACACACATTTTGTGTTTGGTGGCGAGCGTGCCGAGGAGTTCTCCTGGCGTTTGAAGGGAGAGAGTTACATGTCCATCATGGAACGTGGAGGAGGCATCGTGAGTACGGTGAAAGCTACCCGTGCATGTAATTTCATCCAGCTGCGCAGCAAGGCGGAGGGCTTTCTGAAGCAGATGAGTGCTATGGGAGTGACTACCGTAGAGGGAAAGAGCGGCTACGGTCTGGACAAGGAAACCGAGCTCCTGCAGCTTCGGGTGATGCGTAGCCTTAATAATGACGAGCACAAGCGTGTAGACGTTGTCTCCACTTTTCTCGGTGCACATGCTGTGCCTGCAGAATACAACGGACAGACGGACGAGTACGTGGACTACATTATCCGCGAAGTGATGCCCGTAGTGGTTCATAATAATTTGGCAGAGTTCTGCGATGTCTTCTGTGAGCAGGGCGTTTTCTCCATCGAGCAGTCCCGTCGCCTTTTGCTGGCAGCCAAGGAAATGGGACTTGTCTTGAAACTCCATGCCGACGAGATTGTACCATTAGGGGGTGCCGGACTGGCTGCTGAACTTTCTGCCGTCTCTGCCGACCATCTGCTGCATGCTTCGGATGCGGACATCCGCGCCATGGCCGACAAGGGAGTTGTGGCGACCCTTCTTCCGCTGACAGCCTTTGCTTTGAAGGAACCCTATGCTCGTGGGCGCGAAATGATTGATGCTGGTTGTGCCGTGGCCCTTGCCACCGACCTCAATCCGGGCAGTTGTTTCTCCGGTTCCATCCCCCTGACATTTGCCTTGGCGTGCATTTATATGAAAATGAGTATTGAAGAGGCCATCACTGCTCTGACCTTGAACGGTGCGGCCGCTCTGAACCGTGCGGACAGCATTGGTAGTATCGAGGTGGGCAAGAAAGGAGACTTCGTAGTGCTCAATACGGATAATTATCACTTTTTACCTTATTATGTAGGTATGAATTGTGTCAATACCACCATAAAGGGGGGAGTGCTTTATCCTGTACTTTAAGAAGTGCTGATATCCCCTCTTAATCCTTAATCTTTAATATTTAATATCATGTTAGTTGATTTGACAGTAAAGGAATTTTTGAATAAAGTGGCGGGTAGCGATCCCGTCCCCGGTGGCGGTAGTATTGCCGCTTTGAACGGTGCTATTGCTTCTGCTCTTGCCGCTATGGTTGCTAACCTCACCATCGGTAAGAAAGGTTATGAACTTCACGAAGAGCTGATGCGCCATATCTCCGGAGTTGCCTTGCAGCAAAAGGGGGCTTTTGTAGAAGATATAGACCGCGACTCTGAAGCCTACGACAAGGTGTTTGCCTGCTTCAAGATGCCGAAAGCTACGGATGAGGAAAAGGCGGCGCGCAGTACTGCCATCCAGGCGGCTACCAAGTTTGCCGCCCTTGTTCCCATGCAGGTGGCACGCAATGCGTATGAGCTGATGACGGTTATCATGGATGTAGCTCGCCTGGGCAACCGCAATGCCGTTACGGATGCTTGTGTGGCCATGATGTCTGCCCGTTCGGCTGTGCTGGGCGCACTGATGAATGTACGCATCAACCTGGGTTCGCTGAAGGACAAGGAGTTTGTGTCCAAGCTCCAAAGTGAAGCCGACGAATTGGAACACTTGGCTTGTGCGAAAGAAAAGGAATTGTTGGACGAAATCAATCAAGAGCTGAAAGTATGAACAATGTCTATTATGTAGGTTCCGGTGAGTTGACCTTCGACCTCATCGAACGTATCATCAATGAAAATCTGAAACTGGAGCTGGCTCCGGAAGCCAAGCTGCGGATACAGAAGTGCCGCGATTATCTGGACAAGAAGATTGCGGAGTCGGAAGAACCCTTGTATGGCATTACCACCGGTTTCGGCTCGTTGTGCAGTAAGAGCATTTCGTCGGACGAGCTGGGCACCTTGCAGGAAAATCTCATCAAGAGCCATGCTTGCAGTGTGGGCGAGGAGATACGCCCGGTCATCATCAAACTGATGATGTTGCTCAAGGCGCATGCTCTCTCTTTGGGGCATAGCGGTGTGCAGGTCATCACCGTGCAGCGCATCCTCGATTTCTTCAATAACGACGTGATGCCTATCGTTTATGACCGTGGCTCACTGGGCGCCTCCGGTGACCTGGCTCCTCTGGCCAACCTCTTCCTGCCGCTTATCGGTGTGGGCGATGTCTATTATAAAGGAAAGAAGCGCGAGGCTATCAGTGTGCTCGATGAGTTCGGTTGGGAACCGGTGAAGCTGATGAGTAAAGAGGGATTGGCATTACTCAACGGCACCCAGTTTATGAGTGCCAACGGTGTCTTTGCTCTTCTCAAAGCCTTCCGTCTCTCCAAGAAAGCCGACTTGATTGCCGCCCTCTCCCTGGAAGCTTTCGACGGGCGTATAGATCCGTTTATGGACTGTATCCAGCAGATTCGTCCACACAAGGGCCAGATAGAAACGGGTGCCAACTTCCGCAAACTATTGGAAGGCAGCGAGCTGATAGCCCGTCCCAAGCAGCATGTACAAGACCCTTATTCGTTCCGTTGCATCCCTCAGGTGCATGGGGCCACGAAAGACGCCATCCGTTACGTGGCTTCCGTCCTGCTGACGGAAATCAATTCTGTGACGGACAATCCCACCATCTTCCCCGATGAGGACCGTATCATCTCGGGCGGTAACTTCCACGGCCAGCCGCTTGCCATTTCCTACGACTTTCTCGGCATTGCCCTGGCAGAGCTGGGCAATATATCCGAGCGGCGCATCGCCCAGCTTATCATGGGGCTGCGTGGACTTCCGGAATTCCTTGTGGCCAATCCCGGTCTGAACTCCGGTTTCATGATTCCGCAATATGCTGCCGCGTCTATGGTAAGCCAGAATAAGATGTACTGCTATGCCGCCAGCAGCGACTCCATCGTTTCCTCCAACGGGCAGGAAGACCATGTCAGCATGGGTGCCAATGCAGCTACTAAGCTTTATCGCATTATGGACAATCTGGAGCATATCCTTGCCATCGAACTGATGAATGCCGCTCAAGGCATCGACTTCCGCCGTCCGGCAAAGACTTCTCCGGTTCTGGAGCGTTTCCTGCACGAATATCGCAAGGAAGTCCCTTTTGTGAAGGAAGACATCGTGATGTATAAGGAAATCCATAAGACAGTCGCTTTCCTCAACCGGACAAAGTTTGATTATTAGGAACTTCCCAATAAATCTGCCAGAAACATAATAATTATTAATCTGTTAACAATAAGAAAGGAAACTTAATTGGCGAATTGAGTTTTCTTTCTATATTTGTCCCGTTTTATTCCGATAATGAATAAAAATAGTTTTAGTTTAGAAAGGGAAGAAAAATGGGCGAACACACGAAGCATTCAACATCACGGGTGGAACTGAGGGAACGTATCATTCTGGCCGCCGTAGAATTATTTACAACAAATGGAATAAAAAGTATCACGATGGATGAGATTGCCGCATCTTTGGGTATCTCTAAGCGCACTCTCTACGAAGTTTTTCCGGACAAGGAAACCTTGTTGGAAGAATGTATCCTGAAGTCCCAGAAGGATGGTGATATTTTTGTGAAAGGAGTAATAGAGACTTCCAGTAACGTATTGGAAGTTTTGTTGAGATGTTATCAGTGGAGCATAGAGCGTTTTCATGCCACGAACAAGAAGTTTTTTGAGGATATCAAGAAATATCCCAAGGCTTATCAGCTGATGAAGAACAACCGGAACCGGAGCTCGGAAGATACAGTGAACTTCTTCAAAGAGGGCGTGAAGCAAGGCATTTTTCGTGATGATGTGAATTTCGCCATTATCAATCTGCTCGTGCGCGACCAGCTCGATTTGCTGATGAATTCGGACATCTGCAATGAGTATTCTTTCCTTGAAGTGTACGAATCTATCATGTTCACTTTCTTGCGCGGTATCTCTACGGAGAAGGGCGCCCGTGTCCTGGAGGACTTTATCTGCGAATATCGCAAGAATCAGGTAAAGCCGGATGAAACGAAGGAGTAGTTTTAATAAATAATCTATTTTTGATTTATGAAGATGCAGAGATTTTGGGTAGGAAGAGCACTACTGTTGGCAGTTGCTGTGCTGTATGCCGGCGGCTATGTGCGCGCACAAGAGGCAAAGGATACCCTGACCCTGACCCTTGACCGTGCCTTGGAGATTGCTTTAAGCGACAATCCTACCATAAAGGTGGCGGAGGAAGAAATTGCTTTGAAGAAAGTGACTCACAAGGAAACCTGGCAGAACTTGCTTCCGCAGGCAAGCATTGACGGTACGTGGAATCATACCATCAGTGCGGCACAGATGAATCTTGGCGGACAGTCGTTCAAGATGGGTATGGACAATTCGAATACGGTAAGCGGGGTGCTGAATATAAGTTTGCCCATATTCGCCCCTAGCGTATATAAGGCCATGTCGATGACGAAGACAGACATTGAACTGGCTGTGGAAAAGTCACGGGCTTCTAAGCTGGACTTGGTGAACCAGGTAACTAAGGGTTACTATCAGCTGATGCTGACGCAAGACTCTTACGATGTGTTGCAGAAGAGCTATAAGCTGGCGGAAGACAACTACAACATTGTCAATGCCAAGTATCAGCAGGGTGCCGTCAGTGAGTTCGATAAAATCAGTGCCGAGGTGCAGATGCGCAGCATTAAGCCGAATGTGATTTCGGCGGGTAATGCCGTGACGTTGTCCAAGTTGCAGTTGAAGGTACTGATGGGGGTAACGGCCGATGTGGATATAGAGATTGCCGACAATCTCGGCAATTATGAGACAGAGCTGTTTGCCAATGAGCTGAATCAGCCCGCTGCCAATCTGAACAATAATACGACGATGAAGCAGTTGGACTTGAACCGGAAGATGCTCAATCAGAACATCAAGTCACTCCGTACCAACTTCATGCCTACTTTGGGTATGAACTATTCTTACCAGTACCAGTCACTCTACAACGAGGATTGGAACATCCTCGATTATAATTGGAGCGGAAGTTCCGCACTGATGTTTACGCTGAGTATTCCTTTGTATAAGGCAAGCAATTTCACCAAGCTCAAGTCCAACCGTATTCAGATACGTCAGTTGGAGCAGAACCGTCTGGACACAGAGCGAAAGCTGAACATGCAGATTACCAGCTACCAGAACAACATGGCTGCCAGTTCCGAGCAGGTTGTCAGCAACCGCGAGAATGTGATGCAGGCACAGAAAGCTGTGCAGATTGCCGGTAAACGCTATGAGGTAGGCAAAGGTACGGTGTTGGAACTGAACACATCACAAGTGCAGCTTACGGAGGCCGAACTGACTTATAATCAGTCCATCTATGATTATCTGGTTGCGAAGGCTGACCTTGACCAAGTGCTGGGAAAGGATTATATTGCAGAGAACTAAGAATGAAGAACTAAGAACTAAGAATGAAGAATAGAAATAAGAACAACGATATGAAAAAAGGTTTTCAATGGATGGCCCTGCTGGTTGTTGCCATGCTGGGGGCATGTAGCGGAGGTAGTGATAAAGCTGCTGCTGAGAAGGTGGACGAAAAGCCGAGGGTGAAACTGGCCGAGGTGTCGTCCCGTCCCGTGGAACAGATTCAGGAATACACCGCTACGGTGGAAGCCGAAGTAAAAAACAATATTGCTCCCTCTTCTCCGGTGCGTATAGACCGCATCTTTGTGGAGGTGGGCGACCGCGTGTCGAAAGGCCAGAAGCTGGTCAGCATGGATGCTGCCAATCTGAAGCAGATAAAATATCAGCTGGACAACCAGCAGATAGAGTTCAAGCGTATTGACGAGTTGTATAAGGTAGGCGGTGCCTCCAAATCGGAGTGGGATGCCGCCAAGATGAATCTCGACATCCGTGAGACTTCCTATAAGAATCTCTTGGAGAACACCTCGTTGCTCAGTCCCATTAACGGGGTGGTGACGGCACGCAATTACGATAACGGAGATATGTATAGCGGTGGAGAACCGGTACTGGTAGTGGAGCAAATCACTCCGGTAAAACTATACATCAACGTATCCGAAGGCTACTTTACCAAAGTGAAGAAGGGCGCTCCCGTATCCGTGAAAGTGGATGTCTATGGTGACGAGGAGTTCGAAGGCAAAATCAGCCTTGTTTATCCTACCATCGACCCGGCTACCCGTACTTTCCCGGTAGAGATACAGCTTGTCAACCGTGACCAGCGCGTACGTCCGGGAATGTTTGCCCGCGCCACGCTGAACTTCGGAACACAGGACCACGTGGTTGTTCCCGACCTGGCCATTGTGAAGCGTGCCGGTTCAGGCGACCGCTATGTCTATGTCTACAAGAACGGCAAGGTGTCTTATAATAAGGTAGAGCTTGGCCGTCGTATGGATACGGAGTATGAGTTGATTTCCGGTGTAGACAATAACTCTCAAGTTGTTATTGCTGGGCAGTCTAAATTAGCCGATGGTGTGGAAGTCGAGGTAGAAAAATAATATGGTAATGTGGTAATGTGATAATATGCTAATGTGCCGATGTAGCTACATTGCGCAGCCAATTAGCATATTAGCACATTGGCAAATTAAAGAATTAATCTTATGAGTTTATACGAAGGAGCGGTTAAGAAACCGATTATGACCTCGCTCTGCTTCCTGGCAGTGGCTATATTTGGTCTGTTCTCTCTGTCGAAATTGCCGGTAGACCTTTATCCGGACATCGAGACCAACACCATTATGGTGATGACGACCTATCAGGGTGCCAGTGCCTCGGACATCGAGAATAACGTGACCCGTCCGTTGGAAAACGTGCTGAATTCGGTCAGCAACTTGAAGCATATCACTTCCCGTTCGTCGGAGAATATTTCCGTGATTACGCTGGAGTTTGAGTATGGGTATGACATAGACGTGCTGACGAACGACGTGCGTGATAAACTGGACATGGTGAGCTCCATGCTGCCCGATGAGGTCGAAACTCCCATCATCTTCAAGTTCAGTACGGACATGATTCCTATCCTGCTGCTCTCCGTGCAGGCGGAGGAGAGCCAGCCGGCTCTTTACAAAATATTGGATGACAACGTGGCGAATCCCTTGGCGCGTGTGCCCGGTGTCGGTACGGTGTCCATTTCGGGTGCCCCCAAGCGTGAGGTCAATGTATATTGCGACCCCAATAAACTGGATGCCTACAACCTTTCTGTAGAAACTATCAGCTCTATTATCAGTGCCGAAAACCGGAATACGCCGGGCGGTACGTTTGATGTGGGTAGCAATACCTATTCGCTGCGTGTGGAAGGTGAGTTCAAGGATCCCAAAGAGATGGAGAACATCGTGGTAGGTACGCACAACGGTGCTTCCGTCTATCTGCGCGATGTGGCAAAAGTTGTGGACTCTGTGGAGGAACGTGCACAGAAGACGTATAGCAACGGTGTGCAGGGCGCTATGATTGTGGTGCAGAAACAATCGGGTGCCAATTCTGTAGCCATTTCGCAGAAGGTAATTGATATGTTGCCACAGTTGCAGAAGTCACTGCCGAGCGATGTGAAGCTGGGGATCATTGTCAATACTTCCGATAACATCTTGAATACGATAGACAGCTTGGAGGAAACCATTATGTACGCTATGCTGTTCGTTATCTTGGTGGTGTTCGTTTTTTTGGGGCGTTGGCGTGCCACGGTCATCATCTGTATCACCATACCGATGTCACTGGTTGCCTCGTTCATCTATCTGGGTATCATCGACGGCGGTTCACTGAATATCATCTCGCTCTCTTGTCTCTCTATTGCTATTGGTAACGTGGTGGACGACGCCATTGTGGTACTCGAGAATGTAACGACCCATATTGAACGGGGTTCCGAACCGAAGCAGGCAGCGATACATGCCACGAACGAGGTGGCCATCTCCGTAATTGCATCTACGCTGACTATGATTGCGGTATTCTTCCCATTGACGATGGTAAGTGGTATGTCCGGTGTGTTATTCCGTCAGTTGGGATGGATGATGTGTGTGATTATGACGGTTTCCACAGTTTCAGCCTTGTCATTCACCCCGATGATGTGTGCGCAGCTTCTGCGTTTGCAGAAAAAGCAGAGTAAGATGTTCCTTACGCTCTATACGCCGATTCAGCGTGCGCTGGACGGTCTTGACGTGTGGTATCAGAACCGGTTGAACTGGGCTGTGCGCCATCGTCTGACGGTTATGGCAGGCTGTGCCGCATTCTTTGTGGCAAGTCTGTTCTGTGCCAAGTACATCGGTACCGAGTTCTTCCCGGCAGCAGACAATAGCCGCATCGGTATCAACCTTCAGTTGCCCATCGGGGCCCGTGTGGAGCGTGCGGAAGCATTGGCTTCGGAACTGACAAACAAGTGGATGACGCGCTACGGAGATATGATGAAAGTTTGCAACTACACTGTGGGGCAGGCGGACTCTGACAATACGTTTGCTTCCATGCAGGACAACGGTAGTCATATCATTAGTTTCAATATCAGTCTGGTGAGTCCGGGAGACCGTGACGTGACACTGGAAACCGTTTGCGACGAAATGCGTGAGGACTTGAAGGGGTATCCCGAATTGGACAAGGCGCAGGTTATTCTGGGCGGTAGCACAGGCGGCATGAGCGCCCAGGCAAGTGCCGACTTTGAGGTTTATGGTTACGACTTCACCGCTACGGACAAAGTGTCAGCCGAACTGAAAGAGAAATTGTTGCAGGTGAAAGGTGTGAGTGAAGTGAACATCAGCCGTCAGGATTATCAGCCCGAATATCAGGTGGACTTTGACCGTGAGAAGCTGGCATTGCATGGCTTGAATCTTTCTACTGCCTCCAACTATCTGCGTAATCGTGTAAATGGTGCTTTGGCATCTTATTATCGCGAAGATGGTGACGAGTACGACATCCGTGTGCGTTACGCTCCCGAATTCCGTACAAAGATTGAAGATTTGGAGAACATCCTTATTTATACGCCTTCCGGTGAGGGTATCCGCGTGAAAGACCTCGGCAAAGTAGTCGAGCGTTCTGCTCCTCCTACTATCGAACGTAAAGACCGTGAGCGTATTGTTACTGTATCTGCGGTTATTTCGGGAGCACCTTTGGGCGATGTGGTGGCCGATGGTAATGCTATAATTGATAAGATGGACCTACCAAGTGGTGTTTCTATCCAGATTTCGGGTTCGTATGAGGACCAACAGGATTCATTCTCCGACTTGGGAACGCTGGCTGTATTGATTGTTATTCTCGTATTCATTGTGATGGCAGCTCAGTTTGAGTCTTTGAGTTATCCGTTCATCATCATGTTTTCCATTCCATTTGCATTCAGCGGTGTGTTGATGGCATTATTCTTTACGGGAACCAATTTGAATGTGATGTCGCTTTTGGGTGGAATCATGTTGATTGGTATTGTGGTGAAGAACGGTATCGTACTCATAGACTACATCACGCTTTGCCGCGAACGTGGTCAAGCGGTGCTTCACTCTGTAGTCACGGCAGGCCGCAGCCGTTTGCGTCCGGTATTAATGACTACACTGACCACTATCCTCGGTATGGTGCCGATGGCTGTAGGGCAGGGTGAAGGTGCCGAGATGTGGCGTCCGTTGGGTGTTGCCGTAATTGGCGGTCTGACGGTATCTACCATTCTGACATTGATTCTTGTCCCCGTACTCTATTGCTCGTTTGCAGGTGTTGGTATCCGCCGCACGCGTAAGAAGATTAAGAAAGACCGTGAGCTGAATGATTATTACCAGTTGCATAAGGAGAAGATGACGAAACCACGTAAACAATGATTAATCATTATCCGTTAATCATTAAACATTAATCACTAAACATTATATAGCGTGAAATCAGTATTTATAACATTCGACCAAGCGTTCTTTGAACGTATCATGGCATTGCTTGACCGCCACAACTGCCGCGGCTTCAGCTATTGGCAGCAAGTACAGGGGCGTGGCAGTAAGACGGGGGAACCGCACTATGGCAGCCATGCCTGGCCCAGTATGTGTTCCGCCATCATCACTATCATAGATGAGGCTAAGGTGGCTCCGTTGCTCGAAGCGCTCCACCGGATGGACAAGGAGACCGAGCAACTCGGACTCCGTGCTTTTGTTTGGAATATCGAACAGACCATTTAATCGGGTCTGCTCTGTCTATAACCGTTATCCCTGGAGAAAAAATCTTGTTTCTTTGGGGATAATTCTTTTTTGTCCGGAGAGATTTTTTCAACCTATATCTATATCTTTGCGGCCACATTAGGTATGGAAAAGAATTCATTGAAATATACGGGTCTGTTGGCGTTTATCGTATGGGGTGCATTGTTGCTGATGCATCTGTTGCCAAGTATTACGATGGGTGGCCGTGTGCTGAGGCGTGTGGATATCTTGGGGGACGTGCGTCGTCCTTCCAAGCCGGTGAGTGAGCCGGACAGCCTGCTGCCTCCGCCCCCGAAGGTGAAGCCCGCCTTTGTGGACACCTGCCGTGCGGGCATGACGTGCATTGAAGATTACAGCGATTCTACCATGCGTGGCATGACGCGGTTCTATCAGGCGCTCGACGAGCTTGCCAAAGCACCCCGTCCGGTTCGTATCGCCTACTTCGGCGACTCCTTTATCGAAGCGGATATTCTGACGGCTGATTTACGCGAGATGCTTCAGCAGAAATATGGCGGTTGCGGAGTAGGTTTTGTCACCATTACGTCCATGACCAGTGGCTTCCGTCCTACAGTGCGTCATTCCTTCAGCGGATGGCAGAGTCATTCTGTCATGGACTCCGTGTTCTTTGACCGTAGCAAGCTGGGAGTCTCCGGACATTACTTTATTCCGAATACCGGTGCTTATGTGGAACTGCGGGGGCAGAAGAACTATGCCTCCCGTCTGGATACTTGCCAGCGTGCCAGTATTTTTTTCTATAACCGTGGCACAACCACCCTTTCTGTCCGCGTCAATCGTGGCGAAGCAACTACCGAGACTTTTGAGCCGATTGATGATTTGCAGGAGATGACGGTAGAGGGAAATATCGGTTCTGTCCGTTGGACGGTGGAAAGTGCGGACTCCACCTTGTTTTATGGCCTTGCCATGGACGGTACTTCCGGCATTGTGCTGGATAACTTCTCACTGCGTGGCAGCTCCGGCCTTTCCCTCCGCTCTGTTCCCGTGTGGATGATGCGTGAGTTCAATGAACAGCGTCCTTACGATTTGATAATCCTGCAGTACGGACTGAATGTGGCTACAGAGCGCGGACGGAATTACGACAAGTACATTGCCGGCATGCAGACAACGGTGCAGCATCTCAAGGAGGCCTTTCCGCAAGCAGCCATCCTCATAGTCAGCGTGGGCGATAGGGACTATAAGACCGAAGAAGGGGAGCTGCGTACCATGCCTGGCATCAAGAATCTGGTTCGTTATCAACAGAATTTGGCGGCGGATGAGGCTGTCGCTTTCTGGAACATGTTCGAGGCTATGGGTGGGGAAGGCAGTATGGCAGACATGGTGCATGCCAAGCCGTCATTGGCCAATTATGATTATACGCACATCAACTTCCGTGGTGGAAAGCATCTTGCGGGATTACTTTATGAGTCTTTGATTTATGGCAAGGAACAGTATGACAGAAGGAGGGCCTACTATGAAGAGGAGCCATAAGGAGGATTCACGATTGTACGATTTACGATGTACGATTTGCTGCGCGGTGCTGGTGCTGATTGCGGCGATACGGCCGCTCCATGCACAGGACATACTGCCAGGCAGCCTTTCGTGTCATGCCAGTGGAGCGGATTGTGATACTCTCTGCCTCTATTCCCAACGTACGGATACGGTGTCTGTCCCTTTGATAACTTTTCCCGCCGCATTCCGGCAAATGAAGGAGAATGTACTTACCGACAGTCTGGGTATTCTTAATCCTTTCTGGGAGAAGTTGCGTCTGTCTCGGCTGGGCGCTTCCGCTGATACGCTTCGCATCGTACATGTGGGCGACAGCCATATACGCGGCCATATCTTCCCCCGTACCACCGGTGCGTTGATGCAGGACACTTTCGGGGCAGTCTCTTATACCGATGTAGGTATCAACGGTGCATTTTGTACTACTTTCACCCGTCCGGACCGTATTGCTGATATTGCGGCTCTGCATCCCGACCTGCTTATTCTTTCCTTCGGGACGAACGAAAGCCATAACCGCCGTTACAATACAATGCTGCACTATCGCCAGATGGACGACCTTGTACGCATGCTTCGCGAGAAACTGCCGAATGTACCGATGTTGATGACCACTCCTCCGGGCTCTTACGAGAGTTTCCGGCAGCGTCGCCGTCGTCGGACCTATAAGATTAATCCGCGTACTGCCGTTGCCGTGCAGACTATCCGCTGCTATGCCGATGAAAACGGATTGGCGGTATGGGACATGTACGAAATACTTGGCGGTACCCACCGTGCCTGCCTCAACTGGCAGGAAGCCGGATTGATGCGTCCGGACCATGTACACTATTTGCCGGACGGTTACCGCCTGCAAGGCGAGCTGTTCTACCAGGCCTTGTTAAAAGCTTATAACGATTATGTGGAATATTGACGAATTTTTATCCGGATTGAATATAGACTTGGACCGTTTGCGCGATGTCTTCACTTATGACCCGCAAGCCCCGATGATATTCAGCAGTGGTATTTTCCTCTGGCTGTTTGTCGCTTTTATATTGGTTTATCTGTTGTTGCAACGCCGGACGACGGCGCGTTTGCTGTTTGTCACCTTGTTTTCCTATTACTTCTATTATAAAAGTAGTGGCACTTATTTCTTCCTGCTTGGACTGGTGACGGTCTGTGACTTTTTCATTGCACGCTTGATGGCACGCGAGGCTATTCCCTGGCTACGTAAGGCATGGGTTGTGTTGAGTCTGTTCATCAATTTGGGATTGTTGTGTTACTTCAAGTACACCAATTTTCTGGGCGAAACTTTTGCCTCGCTGACGGGAGGCACGTTCACGACAATGGATATTTTCCTTCCGGTGGGCATCTCTTTTTTCACTTTTCAGTCGTTGAGCTATACGATAGATGTGTACCGTCGCCAGATAACGCCTCTGACCAGTTTGTTGGATTATGCTTTTTATGTTTCTTTCTTTCCCCAGTTGGTGGCGGGTCCTATTGTACGTGCCCGTGATTTCATTCCGCAAATCCGCCGCCCGCTGTTTGTCTCCAATGAGATGTTCGGACGTGGAATCTTCCTCATCGTGAGTGGGCTCTTCAAGAAAGCGGTTATATCGGACTATATCAGCGTTAACTTTGTAGAGCGTATTTTTGATAATCCTACTCTTTATTCGGGGGTGGAGAATCTGATAGGTGTTTATGGCTATGCCTTGCAGATTTATTGCGACTTCTCCGGTTACAGTGATATGGCTATCGGCATTGCCTTGTTGCTGGGCTTCCATTTCAATATCAATTTCGATTCCCCTTATAAGTCCGCTTCCATTACGGAATTTTGGAGGCGGTGGCATATTTCGCTTTCCAGCTGGTTGCGCGATTACCTTTATATTTCTTTGGGAGGCAACCGGAAGGGGAAAATCCGCCAATATGCCAATCTCATCATTACCATGTTCCTGGGCGGCTTGTGGCATGGCGCTTCGTGGAATTTTGTACTTTGGGGAATGATGCATGGCGTTGCGCTTGCAGCCCATAAGTTCTGGATGACGCTTACCGGGCGTAAGAAGGGGACGGAGAGCCATGGCATCCACCGCTTCTTCGGAGTGCTTGTCACTTTCCATTTTGTTTGTTTCTGCTGGATATTCTTCCGTAATGCGGAGTTCTCCACATCAATGGATATGCTGAAGCAGATATTCACTACTTTCCGTCCGCAACTCTTCCCGCAGCTGGTAGAGGGTTATTGGGAAGTGTTTGCACTGATGGCATTGGGCTATCTGCTGCATTTTGTGCCCGACAGTTGGGAACGTGCTTGCACAAAAACAGTAATCCGCCTCCCCTTGTTGGGAAAGGCGGTACTGATGCTTGCTGTAATCTATCTGGTCATTCAGATGAAAAGTTCGGAGATACAGCCGTTTATCTATTTCCAGTTCTGATTACTTCTTCTCGGTCGCTGTGGAGTCTGCCTGCTGTCGGAAGGGTTCCCGGTAGTTGAGCCCGTCTCTCCGGTAGAGGCCGATGAGTCCGGCCAGTCGGGTAGTGAAGTTTGTATAATCTTTCTTTTCCAGTTGTGTCCATTGTACTTCGGCAAGGGCGGCCATACGGGGGAGAACCATATACTCTACCTGTTCGCTGGTCGGGATGTATTCTGTCCAAAGGTTGGCTTGTGTGCCGAGTATGTGCTTGGCTTGTTCTTCGGTCAGTGAGGCGGTAGGATTCAGACTGTATACTTTCTCCAATGGGACAAAGCCTCCGATGGCAAATGGTTCGTGCCGGGTATCCTCACTTTGGTAATAATCAAAGTAGCAATAGTCATTGGGTGTCATTATCACGTCGTGTCCCAGTTGGGCCGCCTTGATTCCTCCTGCCGAGCCACGCCATGACATAACAGTTGCGTTGGGGGCGACGTCGCCTTCCAGAATCTCATCCCAGCCGATAATCTGGCGTCCTTTACTATTGAGGAGCTTTTCGATACGTGTCATACAATAGCTCTGCAGACGGTCTTCGGCAGTATGGTTCTTGTCGGCTTTCAATTTTTCGGTTCTGATACGTGCCTGGCATTTGGGACACTTTTCCCAACGGGTGCGGGGAGCTTCGTCACCGCCGATGTGGATGTATTTGGAAGGGAATATGTCAATGATTTCGGCCATGACATCTTCGAGGAACTGCATGGACTTTTCGTTGCCGATGCACAGCACATCTTCGAATACGCCCCAACGTGGGCACACTTCATACGGTCCACCGGTACATCCCATTTCGGGATAGGCGGCCAGTGCGGCAAGCATGTGTCCGGGCAGGTCTACTTCGGGGATGACCGTGATATAGCGCTCCCCGGCATATTTTACGATTTCTTTGGCTTGCTCCTGCGTATAGAAACCGCCATACCGGGTGTTGTCATACTCTTCGGTGTTCCGGCCGATAACGGTACGGTCGCGCCAGGCGCCAATTTCCGTCAGCTTGGGATACTTCTTTATTTCTATTCTCCAGCCTTGGTCTTCGGTGAGGTGCCAGTGGAAGGTATTCATATTGTGAAGTGCCAGCAAGTCTATGTATTTTTTTACGAACTCAATGGGAAAGAAGTGGCGGCCCACATCGAGGTGCATGCCCCGGTAGCTGAAGCGGGGTTCATCCTGGATGCTGCCGGCAGGCAATAGGATAGAGGTGGCTTTGGTTTCGGCGGGGATTGATTTACGCAGGGTTTGTATACCGTAGAACACCCCGTTCTCGGTCTGTCCGTTTAGGGTCACCCGGTCGGCTTTGACGGTCAGCACATAGCCTTCCCGGTTGCTGATGGCCGGATCCAGTCCCAATGTGATGGCGCCTTTGGGCGCTTCGCTCCCCGGGGCAAGGGCTTCTGTCTGGAGGGTGTGGCCGGTGGACTGGCTGATGTATTCGGCCAAAAACTCGGCATTGCGTTTCAAAAGTTCATTGTGTTCGGGGTAGGCGATGATGGTACCGTCATTCAGGTTGAAGGGGGATTCCTGACTCAAGGCAACCTCCTGGGGCAGGGGAATGACTTGATAGTTGGCTGTTGTTTCTACTCCGCATGAAGAGCAGGCCAGGATGAGAGTGCCTGCAAGGAGCATGTGTGTAAGTTTTCTCATGGTATTGAACTGATTAAATTAGTGTCTGACAAATATACTAAAAAAATACTAAAGAGGCAGAGGAGAAGGGGATAAATGCATGCTCATACCTCAGTTCTTCTTTGCTCTGTACTCCTTGGGTGACATTCCCGTGTGTTTCTTGAAATATCGTCCGAAGAAAGACTGGTCGGGAAAACGATATTTGTCGGCAATCTCTTTCAGTGACATGCCGGTGGATTGCAGTGCCATTTTCAGTTCCAATATCAGGTTTTCGTCAATGATTTCTTTGGCAGAATCTTCTGCCACTTGTTTGGTGATGGCAGATAGGTAGCGGGTCGAAATGCAGAGTTGGTCAGCATAAAAAGCGACATCCCGCTGGGTAGTACAGTACGTATGTACCAGATTTATGAACTTTTTGAACAATTCTTCTTTCCGGTTACTGCCATTGATTTGCTCTTCCGTAAAGTAACGTTGAACCTTGTCGTAGGTGTCGAGAAAGAAAATTTGCAGCAGGTTTTGTGCAATGGCTTCGCGATACAGATTTTCAGAATCGCGGTAGATGGCATTGCTTGCCGTGATGAGTCCTGTGATAGCACGAACCGGTTCGTCTTCGGTATGCGTATAGCATGCATTCTCCTTTATAAAATGTATGAAGGGCGGCTCTAAACGGAAGCATGCCGTCTTGAACATTGTCTCGGAATAGGCAAAGAAGTCCACCAGGAAATCTTTACTCGCACTTGTCAGTGAAATAATGGAACTTGGAAGCAGCGTAATGTGCGTATTGGGTACAATATGATATTTTCTTAAATCTATTGTGATATTTGCTTCTCCACGGGTGCAGAACATCAGTGCTCCATTGTTCATTTTCAGAAGACGTTCCCGGAAGAATTCCAGCTTGTCTGTTCCGGCTCTGAACGTTTCTTGTTTGGTAGTCAGTAATGGGTTCATATGTTAGATTGCTTATGATTTGCGGTTACAAAGGTACGAGTTCTTTTTGGATTGTTAAATGGCATGTTCCGAAAATGAACAGTCGTGTACCTTCAATGAAACAAATGGTTGTTCAAAAACGGCATACCTTTGCTGCCGGCTTAAAAAATGAAAGAGAAAGCCGACGTATTATTTTTTTAAGATAAAAAGTATGATAACAAAAAAGAGTATGATGAAACAGATGATGACCGTCATCTGTAGTGCAACACTGGCAGCCTGCGGCAGCGCGCCTGTCGTGCAACCCCAGTCGGAATATCAGGTGATGACTATTTCGACTACCGACAAAGAACTGCAGACAATTTATTCCGCAGCCATCCGCGGACGGCAGGACATTGACATCTATCCGCAGGTGTCCGGTACACTCACCAAACTTTGTGTGGAGGAAGGACAGACCGTGCGTCGGGGGCAAGTCTTGTTTATTATCGACCAGGTGCCCTATCTGGCAGCCTTGCGCACAGCAGAAGCCAATGTGGAAGCTGCCCGTGCCGGCGTGGCCACTTCGCAACTGACATATGACAGCAAGAAGGAGCTTTATGCCCAGAAGGTGATTTCCGAGTTTGACTTAAAGACTTCCTACAACAGCCTGCTGACAGCGAAAGCCCAGTTGGCCCAAGCCGAGGCGCAGCAGGTGAATGCCGCCAATAACCTCTCTTATACAGAAGTGAAGAGTCCGGCAGATGGAATGGTAGGTACGCTCCCTTATAGGGTGGGGACGTTGGTCAGCGCCAGTTTGCCCAAACCACTGACGACCGTATCCGATAATTCTAATATGTATGTCTATTTCTCCATGACAGAGAATCAGTTGCTTGACCTCACCCGCCGCTACGGCTCCAAGGATAAGGCGCTGGCAGAGATGGACTCTATCGAATTACAGCTCAATGACCGTTCTGTCTATCCGCAAGAAGGTAAGATAGAAACTATCAGTGGTGTAATTGATACCTCTACGGGTACAGTCAGTCTGCGTGCCGTGTTCCCCAATAAAGAGGGATTGCTGACCAGTGGCGGTTCGGGCAACGTCATCATCCCGGTACGGAAAGAGAACTGCATCGTTGTTCCCCAGAGTGCCACTTACGAAGTACAGGACAAGGTCTATGTATATAAGGTAGTTGACGGCAAGGCGCAATCAGTTCCCGTGCAAGTGACCCGTGTGAATGGAGGTCAGGAATATATCGTAGAGAGTGGCTTGAAAGTGGGGGACACAATTGTGGCCGAAGGCGTGGGTTTGCTGCGTGAAGGTACCTCCGTCCAACCCAAAACGAATGAATGATAATTTTTAACCGATAGAATATGAACCTCAGAACTTTTATAGAACGCCCCGTTTTTTCGGCAGTCATCTCCATTACGATTGTCATTCTGGGCATCATCGGATTGTTCACCTTGCCCGTTGAGCAATATCCCGACATTGCGCCGCCCACCATCATGGTGAGCACCACTTACTATGGTGCCAGTGCGGAAACCCTTCAGAAAAGTGTTATCGCTCCGTTGGAAGAGGCCATCAACGGTGTGGAGGACATGACTTACATGACTTCTACCGCCAGCAATGCAGGGTCGGTTTCCATTACTGTTTACTTCAAGCAGGGTACAGACCCGGACATGGCGGCGGTCAATGTGCAGAACCGTGTGTCCAAAGCTACGGGGCAGCTTCCTGCCGAAGTAACCCAGGTGGGTGTCACCACCAGCAAGCGGCAGACCAGTATCTTACAGATGTTCTCTTTATATAGCCCTGATGACAGCTATGACGAGAACTTTCTTGCCAACTATATCAGTATCAACCTGAAGCCGCAGATTCTCCGTATCTCCGGTGTGGGCGATATGATGATTATGGGTGGTGACTACAGCATGCGTATCTGGATGAAACCGGATGTCATGGCGCAGTACAAGCTGATACCTTCGGATGTGACGGCTGTGCTGGCAGAGCAGAATATCGAATCGGCCACCGGGTCGTTTGGTGAGAACTCGGATGAGACGTATCAATATACCATGAAATATACGGGACGCCTCATTACTCCTGAGGAGTTCGGCGACATCGTCATCCGTTCTACCGAAGACGGCGAGGTGCTGAAACTGAAGGACATCGCCGATATAGAGCTGGGTAAGGACAGTTATGCCTACAAAGGTACCATGGATGGACATCCCGGTATCTCCTGCATGGTGTTCCAGACCGCGGGCTCCAATGCCACGGAAGTGAACCGGCAGATTGACCGGCTCCTTGAAGAAGCACGCAAGGACTTGCCGAAAGGCGTGGAGCTTACCCAGATGATGTCCAGCAACGATTTCCTCTTCGCCTCTATCCACGAAGTGGTGAAAACGCTGATTGAGGCTATTATCCTGGTTATCCTGGTGGTTTATGTCTTTTTGCAAGACATCCGCTCTACGCTGATTCCGCTGGTAGGTATCGTTGTTTCACTGATTGGTACGTTTGCTTTCATGTCCGTTGCCGGATTCAGTATCAACCTGATTACGCTGTTTGCGCTGGTATTGGTGATTGGTACGGTGGTGGATGACGCCATTGTCGTGGTGGAGGCGGTGCAGGCACGGTTTGATGTGGGCTATAAGTCCTCCTATATGGCAAGTATCGATGCGATGAAGGGCATCAGCAACGCGGTTATCACTTCTTCACTGGTGTTTATGGCGGTGTTTATTCCGGTATCGTTCATGGGAGGGACTTCCGGTACGTTCTATACCCAGTTTGGGTTGACGATGGCGGTGGCCGTTGGTATTTCGGCGATTAATGCGTTGACACTCAGTCCCGCACTTTGTGCCTTGCTGCTGAAGCCTTATATCAATGAGGACGGAACGGAGAAGAATAATTTTGCTTCGCGCTTCCGCAAGGCATTCAACACGGCTTTCGAGGCGGTGGTCGAGAAGTATAAGAAGATAGTGTTGCTGTTCATCAAGCGCCGCTGGCTGGGATGGTCGTTGCTGGCACTTTCGGTGGTGCTGCTGGTATTCCTGATGAATACCACCAAGACCGGACTGGTGCCCGACGAGGACCAAGGAACGTTGTTTGTCAACGTTAGCACCGCTCCGGGTAGCTCGCTCAAGACGACAAATGACATTATAGACCGCGTGGAGAAGCGTCTGGAAGACCTTCCTCAGAAATTGCACTTGCAGAAAGTTGCCGGTTATGGTCTGCTGTCCGGGCAGGGAAATTCTTTCGGTATGATTATCGTGAAGCTGAAACCTTGGGACGAGCGTACGGCAAAGGAAGACCAGGTGCAGGCAGTCGTCAACCAGATATACGCTCGCACGGCGGATATTAAGGATGCTACAGTCTTTGCCATTGCTCCGGGTATGATTCCGGGCTATGGTATGGGTAATGCGCTGGACTTGAATGTGCAGGACAAGCAGGGAGGGGATATGAACACCTTCTTCCAGACCACCCAGCAGTATCTGGCGGCACTGAACCAGCGTCCGGAAATTTCGATGGCATACTCCACGTTCGATGTACGCTATCCGCAGTGGACCGTCGAGGTGGATGCTTCCAAGTGCAAACGTGCCGGGATTACTCCCGACCAGGTGTTGTCCACACTGTCGGGCTATTATGGCGGGCAATATGTCTCCAACTTCAACCGTTTCTCCAAAGTTTACAAGGTAATGATTCAGGCCGACCCGAAGTTCCGTTTGGATGAGGCTTCACTGAACAATGCCTTTGTGCGCATGTCCAACGGTGAGATGGCTCCGTTGAGCCAGTTCGTTACGCTGACCCGTTCCTACGGTGCCGAGTCCTTGAGCCGCTTCAACATGTTCAACTCCATTGCCGTGAATGCCATGCCTGCTGAGGGATACAGTACCGGTGACGCCATCCGTGCCGTACAAGAAACGGCGGAGATAGCCTTGCCGAAGGGATATGGCTATGACTTTGGTGGCATCACCCGCGAGGAAAGCCAGCAGAGTGGTACTACAGTCATCATCTTCGGTATCTGTATCTTGATGATTTACTTGATTCTGAGTGCGCTTTACGAGAGCTTTCTGATTCCGTTTGCCGTTATCCTGGCCGTTCCTGCGGGCCTGATGGGGTCGTTCCTTTTTGCCAGGATAGCCGGGTTGGAGAATAATATCTATTTGCAGACGGGACTTATCATGCTGATAGGTCTGTTGGCAAAGACTGCTATTCTGTTGACGGAGTATGCCGCCGAGCGCCGTAAAGCGGGAATGGGGCTGATTGCTTCTGCCGTCAGTGCGGCAAAGGCGCGTTTCCGTCCCATCCTGATGACGGTACTGACGATGATTTTCGGCCTTTTCCCCTTGGTGGTTGCCACGGGTGTCGGAGCCAACGGTAACCGTTCATTGGGTACGGGTGTTGTCGGTGGTATGTTCATCGGCACATTGGCGCTGCTGTTCATTGTTCCTGTCTTGTTCATCAGTTTCCAGTGGTTGCAGGAGCGGCTTCGTCCTGCCCAATCCGTCCCGACGAGCGACTGGCAGATTGAGGAAGAGATGAAAGTAAGCCGGAAGGAGATAGAAGAATCACATTAGTACATTATCGCGTAACTAACATAAAAAAATAATGAAGAAACAATTCATATTATTAGCTGTCGTCGGCTTGGTACTGACCAGTTGCGGCATCTATACCAAATACCAGCGCCCGGAGGACATCACGACCGATGGACTTTATGGACACGATTTGGATGGGCAAAGTCTGGATAGCCTGAGTCTGTTTGTGGCATCAGACACTGCCTCCATCGCTTCCCTTTCCTGGCGCGAGCTTTTTACGGACCCGCAATTACAGTCGCTCATCGAGCAAGCCTTGCAAGGCAACACCGACCTGCTTTCCGCCCGGCAACGTATCAAGGAGGCGGAAGCCACGCTGATGTCGGCCAAACTTTCGTACCTGCCTTCGTTTATGCTCACTCCGCAGGGTGGCGTCAGCAGTTTCGACAATTCCAAAGGCTCGTGGACCTATTCCGGCATTGCCTCGGCAAGTTGGGAAGTCGATATTTTTGGTAAGTTGACCAATGCCAAACGCCGTTCCAAAGCGCTCTACCTTCAAAGCTTGGAGTACGAACAAGCCGTCAGCACTTCGCTGATAGCTAATGTGGCCAATCTGTACTACACCTTGCTGATGCTCGACGAGCAATACCGCATTTCCGAAGAAACAGCCGCCAGTTGGCGCGAAAGTGTACGCACCATGCGAGCCATGATGGCTGCAGGCATGACGAACGAGGCGAGTGTCTCGCAATCCGAAGCCAACTGTCGTCAGGTGGAAGCTTCGCTGCTCGACCTCCGGCAGCAGGTAAAGGAAGTGGAGAACAGTCTCTCCATTCTGTTGGACGATGTTCCGGGCACCATTGAGCGTGGCCGGTTGGCGGGGCAGGAGTTCCCGCAGGAACTTGCGGTGGGCGTACCTCTGCAACTGCTTTCCCGCCGTCCCGATGTGAAAAGTGCCGAACTCTCGCTGGCATCCGCTTTCTACAGCACCAATGCCGCCCGTTCTGCTTTCTACCCCTCCATCACCTTGAGCGGTACAGCTGGCTGGACCAACTCGGCAGGAAGCATGATTGTCAATCCAGGAAAACTACTCTTCTCCGCCATCGGCTCGCTGACACAACCCTTGTTCAACAAAGGGCTGAACGTGGCACAGCTCAAGATAGCCAAAGCACAGCAGGAAGAAGCCAGGCTCGCTTTTCAGCAAGCTTTGCTCAATGCCGGTAGCGAAGTGAACAATGCTCTGACCCAAGTGCAGGTAGCCCGTGGAAAGACGGAGCTCCGCGCAAGGCAGATAACTTCACTGGAAACTACCGTCCGCAGCACCCGGTTACTGATGCAACACGGCACTTCCACCTATTTGGAAGTGCTCACTGCCCAGCAGGGGCTACTCTCTGCCCAACTGACACAGGTAGCCGACCGCTTTGATGAAATACAAGGTATCATCAACCTCTATCAAGCCCTTGGTGGAGGGCGGGAGTAAAATATACTCTTTCTCATCTTCATTCTCTCGCCCCTCTATCAATCCGGCATTTCCTTTTTTTGTGGGAATCCGATGGTAGAGGGGCTTTCATATAAGCGGGCTATGGCAAAAAAACTACGGTTTCTTGCCGTCAAACCGGAACAAACTTTATAACTTTGCGGCATACGACATAAAAATCTATCTATTATGAACTGCAAATCCTTGTTTTTTCTGGTTGTTTTTTCCCTGACCCTTATATCAGGGGTGTTTGCTCAAAAGAAAGTTTCTATTCTTGGCGATTCCTATTCCACTTTTTACGGTCATGTCTCTCCTGCCGCCAATCTCTGCTGGTATGGAGTTCCCGGCGAAAAGAAAGAGAATGATGTGACAAAGGTGGAGGAAACCTGGTGGTACCGTTTCATCCATGAGCACGGCTTTCAGTTGGAACGCAACAATTCCTATTCCGGCTCCACCGTCTGTCATACCGGTTACGAGAAAGCCGATTACTCCGACCGTTCTTTTATCACCCGTATTCACAACCTCGGCACCCCCGACATAATCCTTGTTTTTGGCGGTACCAATGACAGTTGGGCAGGTGCTCCCATTGGCGCATACCAATATGATGGCTGGACGAAAGCCGATTTGTATAGCTTCCGTCCTGCCTTTTGCTATCTGCTTGCATCTCTCAAGCAGCTCTATCCTGCGGCCAGGATTTATAATATTACCAATTCAGAATTATCCGAAGAGGTAACTGATTCCATGGATGAAATTTGCCGGCACTATGGCATCGAGAATATTCGTTTGCACGACATTGATAAACAATGGGGGCATCCTTCTGTGCAAGGAATGCAGAGTATCGATGCTCAGGTTTGGGAGTCTGTCTCCCCGATATTGGAGGCTTCTGTTTCTTTGCCTGCCAAGAACTAAGGACAGACTCATTGGGAGTTATCCTTTTCTATCCTAAATGCTAATCTTTCCACTGCCGTATTCTTTTCTTTCCACAGCTGTGGAAAGAAAAGAATACGGCAGTGGAAAGAAAGTAAAATCCTTGTGGCAAGAAAAATAATTAGTACCTTTACTGCCAGCTTCTGCCGATTTCGAGAACATTTCTTCCCCAAGTTTGCTGCAAGTTTCCCTCAATTCTCTATAAACCATTAATTTAAATTATTTTATGAGTGCTTATTATGACCTTTATGAAACGCCCGTCCCCGAAGGCGAGGAACCGAAGTCGCTGCATGCCCGTGTCTGTTCCAAGGGAACCATTTCTGGTAAAGAGTTTATGGAACGGGTTTTTCGTGAAGAACATATGCCCCACGCCATGGTTGTGGGTATTGTGCAAGCCATCACCACTACGCTTGGAGACTGGCTGGCAAAGGGCTATACGGTGGAGATAGAGGGACTTGGCTTCTTCAGCACCACGCTGAAGTGTACCCATCCGGTGATGAATAAGAAAGAAGTACGTGCGGAGTCGGTCAAGATGTCCACGGTGAAATTCCGTCCCGGCATCGAATTCAAACGTTATGTGGCAGGTAAGATGGAGTTGGAACGTGCGGATAAACGCTTTTTCCCGGATAAACCGAAAGCAATGGGCGACATGGTTGCCCGTGAAAAAAGCATGATGGACTTTCTGGAGGCTAATGTCTGTATTACTCGTGCAGAATATTCCCGCCTTGTCCATGTCACCGCCCGCCGGGCTTCGAGGGATTTGCAGACATTTATCGATTCCGGCGTGATTCGCAAGCGTGGTGCCGGCCGTTCTGTGGTCTATGTCAAGGGGTGAACTTAGTATATTCCGGTACGCGCGCGTATATATATAATGTGTCCCCTTCCTTCCTGCCTTCCTTTCCCTTTAAAAAATATGCTTTAAAACATATCTATCAATCAGCTAGTTATG
>NZ_QTLM01000016.1:0-291 GCF_003602695.1 Bacteroides sp. AM07-18 | reverse complement strand
ATGCTTTAAAACATATCTATCAATCAGCTAGTTATGAAAAAGTTCACGTAAACCCTCAAAAAAAGCTTGTATATATTTTGCAGATGTCCGTAAAAGCGCTACTTTTGCATCCGCTTTCGGGAACGAAGGCGGCGATGTTTTGACATTCTGACAGTAAAACGGAGCGGTAAGCTTCCATTTTTCTCTTCTTTGCCATAGGTTTCTTTCGGAACTTCGGTCTTGGAAAAGAAAAATGAAAAAAAAACTTTCGGAAACATTTGGAAGTTATGCTTTAAAGTTCTTACCTTTGCA